>DASWFA010000160.1:0-5101 GCA_036394475.1 Binatia bacterium | reverse complement strand
CCAGTTCCGCTCCGATTACGTGTACGCGCTGGTGCGGGACTATCTGAAAGCCGTCCGCGACGTGATGCATGCCGTCTGGGGCGACAACGAGAGGCACATGTTCACCCGCGACGTAACGCTGAAGGCGCTCGTCCGCGTCTTCGGCGACCTGATCCGCAACCGCAAGATTTTCCAAGCCTGGGACGAAAAGCGCGACCCGCGCGTCTTCGCGGCGCTGATGCTCCCGTGGACCGAGCTCACGCGGGACTTTCGCGCGGAAGGCTTCTACGAGCGGTTCCCCGCCAAGGGGCAGGTCGAGCGGGTCCGGCGCATCCATGTGAAGCTCGCCCAGGCGATCGGCTACGCATGAGGGAAAAAGGCGTGCGGAGTGAGCAAATCAAAAAAGTTAAACGCTAGACGCGGCTCCACTCATTTACCGGACCCTGTGATATTGATATCGAAAAAGTATAAGGCGCGGCGTGTTTGGCCGCGCGACTCCAGGCTTTACCTCTGGACGACCCGGCGCCCTTCGCGTCCATCTCCTTGAATTTAAGACAATATTCTCGATATGCGCTCCGCCGGCGCCATTTTTTCCTCAGGCATTTCTGTAACTTAAATCGGTAAATCACCTGATACCTTTTTCGCCTTCCATTGTTAAATATGATCGGCATTGCGGCTGCGTATTTGCAATCATTTTGCAATAGCGGGGGAAAAAACATGAAACTTGCGACGGCCTACATCTGCTACGAGTGCGAAGAGGTCCAGGACACGGCGCCCTACGGCAAGTGCGGGGTGTGCAGCTCCGCCGACGTTTATCCGCTCGGCTGGCTGCACCACCCCGAAGAGGAAAGAAGCCGGTGGGTCAACCGGGTGAACGGACAGAAGAGAAGCTACCCGGCGATCAACCGCCTGGCTCCCGCCGCTTAAATCGGGCATTTTGGCATATTTTGGTGGTCCCGCACCCGGTGCTACCCAAGCATGATCCAATTTGGTCACGGCGCGACCCAAGCGTTGAAGACCGGCGCATTGAAGCTTCCATCCTGTTGTTTTTTCTGGAAAAAATAGCCGGTGGTCACAACCGGGATCAAAAAACATGACCGCCACTTTTCTTTATGCGGAGCTCGATACGGTGTAGAAACATGGCTCATTCAAGCCACACAGCTTTGGGATAAACCAGGCCCCCCGAGAAGGGCTCCGAAGGAGGAAAGAATGAAACTCTCGATGGCGTACGTGTGTTATTCGTGCGAAGAGGTTCAGGATACCGCGCCCTCCGGCCACTGCCGGTTCTGCGGCTCTGCCGACGTCTATCCCCTCGGCTGGCTCGGCCAGCCGGAGGAGAAGAGAAGCCGCTGGGTCGACCGCGTCAACGGGCAAAAGGGCAGACAGTACGGCGCGGCCCACGTCATCGCTTCGAGCTGAGACGGCACCCTCCCAGGCGGGCGGCTACGGCGCGGGGGGCTACCCCGCGCCGCGCCCGGCCTAGCCCGCTTTTTTCATCTCCTCCGCCAGAATTTTATTGACGAGCGACTGGTAAGGCAGGCCCTTGCTTGCAGCGGTCCGGCGCAGCCATCCCAAAACTCGGGGGTCGAGGCGGATGGCGATCAGCTTTCTGGGCTCGTCGCCCAGGGTCGGCCGTCCGACCCGGCGCATGCGCGAAAGCTGCTTGTCCGAGAGGTCGGGGATATCCGAGAAATCAATCTTTTTTGATTTCGTAGACTTTTCTTTCTTTCCGGCTCGCCCGCCGCGCGCTGATAATCCGCGCGATCTCTTCATCGCCTTTGCTCCTTGCCGTGTAAGCTATAACGAGCACTCGCCCCAGACTGCTCAGGGCCATGCGCAAGCGGCGAGGCTCGGCGAGCGAGTGCTCCAAAATCCTCGCCGTCCAGACCATCGGGATCGAGAAAAGCCGTGGCCGCTTCTTCGAACGAGACGCCGTGCCAGAGCTCGTTGGCTCTGGCCTTCAGAGCGTCCCCATTCGAACATTTAATTATGTATATACCTAATTGGGGCCGGGGCGCAAGAATAGCGCAAGCGGGGTTTTGATCTCCGCCTACGCCAAGGCGTTTTAAGCGGACTATTTCAAGATCTGCTCGGCGAAGGCGGCCGAGGGCACCCGGACCTTGGTGTACTTGTCCTCGAGGTGGTTCCGCACCCGGTGGTATTCTTCCACCGTGAGCACGTCTTTGGCCGCCTGCACCCCCTCGGCCTGGAGCCATTTGGTGTCGACGTCGAGCCGGCGCGTCGACTGGTGCATGACCTTGACGTAAAGCTCCTGCCCTTCCTTCGACAGCAGCCAGTTGACGAAGACTTTGGCCGCGTTGGGATGCGGCGGTCCCTTGACGATGCCGATCACGCCGGAGCCGTTGCTCGACGGCGCGCCTTCCTTCAACTTGGGCAGCTCCTTGACCGGCAGGCTGGCGACGATAAATCCCTCCAGCGTGTAAAAGCTGACGCCGAGCGCGATCGCGAGCTTGCCCTTGGCGAGCGCGTCGGCCAGCTGGCGCTGGTCGCGGCTGACGAACAAATCCTGCTGCACGAGCTTTTTTAGATAGGCCTCGCCCTTCACGTCCCAGAGAAAAGACCAGATCGATTGGCCCGAGCCGGGCGTCCGGGGATCCAACAATCCCACCTTGCCCTTCCATTTCGGCGCCAGGAAATCGTCGAGCGAGCGGATCTCCTCCGGCTTGACCAGCGCGGTGTTGTGCCAGAAGCCGCCGGTGCCGGCGTCGGCGATGAAGGAATAGAGAAAGCGGTTGGTCTTCAAGTTGTCCTCCCAGATGTGGCCGCCCCACCAGAGCTTGGCGTCCCGCACCTCCGGGAGAATGATGTTGGCCATCAGCGGCTCGACCTGGCCGTCCTCGGCGAGCGATTCGTAGGTGCCCGAGCCGCCGATGAAGGCGTCGAAGTACTTGACGCCGGCCTTCGATTCGGCGGCGATGCGGCTCGCGTTTTGCGGCCCGCGCGCCGGGAGCAGCTCCATGTCGACGCCGAACTTGGGCTTGAAGACCGCCTCCAGCTCTTTTCTGAGCTCGGCGCGCGCCGGGATGCCGACGACGATCTTGCCTTCTTTCCTCGCGTCCTGCAGCGCCTTTTCCCAATCTTTTTTCCACTCGGTCTGGGCGCCGAGGTCGCCGGCCGCGAGGACGAGGCCGCAGAGGGCCGCGAGGACGAAGCGCCCGGCGCGCGCCCACGAGATGATCGACGAAACGATCGAGAGCATCATGACCTCCTTGGCCTCCTTCGACTACTTCAGGATCTGCTCGGCGAACTGGCCCGCCGGCGCCCGGACCCGGGTGTATTTATCCTCCAGGTGATTGCGCACCCGGTTGTACTCTTCGAGCGTCAGCGTGTCCTTGGCCGCCTGCGTGCCGTAGTCGACGAGCCATTTCGTGTCGACGTCGAGGCGGCGGGTGGACGACTTCATCACCCGGCCGTAAAAATCCTGCCCCTCTTTGCCGAGGAACCAGTTGAGAAAGAGCTTCGCGCCGCTCGGGTGCGGCGGGTTTTTCACGATGCCGACGATGCCGTAGCCGTTGCTCGCCGGCAGCCCCTCCGCCGGCGGCGGCAGCTGCTTCACCGGCAGGCCCGATTTGACGAAGGGCTCGTACTGCGAGTAGCCGGCGCCCATGGTGACGGCGAGCTTGCCCTTGGCGAGGCCGTCGGCGATCTGCCTCAAGTCGCGGCTGACGAAGAGATTCTGCTGCACCAGCTTTCGCAAATACTCCTCGCCCTTGATCTCCCAGAAAAAAGACCACAGCGACTGCCCCGAGCCGGGCACGCGCGGATCGCTGAAGCCGATCTTATTTTTCCACTTGGGGTTTAAAAAATCGTCGAACGAGCGCAGCTCTTCGGGACGGGCGAGGCCGGAGTTGTACCACAGGCCGCCGGTGCCGACCTCGGCGATGAAGGAATAGAGGAATTTTTTCGTGCTCACGTTGTCTTCCCAGATGTGCCCGCCCCACCAGTTTTTCGGGTCTTTGACCTCCGGCGCGATCAGGTTGGGCTCGATCGGCTCGAGCATGCCGTCGTGCGCCAGCGTGACGGCGGTGCCGGTGCCGACGATCAGCGCGTCGAAGTAGCGCGCGCCGGCCTTTTGCTCCGAGGCGATGCGGCTGGCGTTGGCCGGGCCGGGCGCGGGCGCGAGCTCGAGGTCGATCGCGTACTTCGCCTTGAACGCCGCCTCGAGCTGCTTTCTCAGCTCCGCGCTCGGCGGGATCGCGATCACCACCTTGTTTTCTACTTTCGCCGCCGCGAGGGTCTTGTCGAGCTCCGCCTGCCAGGAAGGTTTTTCGGCGGCGTCAAGGGACGGAACGAGAAATATAGATAGCGGGATCGCGACCAGAAAAATGCGCGCGAACGCCGCGGCGGCGTGACCCGCGCGGGGGGCTCGCAGAGGTCCGATGCGTGGGACGTGGAGCGTCAAGCGTATCCCGAACATAGTCACAGCGCTGGGGCGAGCGTAAGCCGGACGTATCGCATCGGACCGGAGCGAGATCTCCGCGCGGGGCTACGCATCGTCATCGGCCTAAGTCCAGCCGCGCGTCCATTTTTCCTTCTTCTTGATCTTATCCGAATAGTACTTCCACTCGGCGGAATGGGCCATCTTGATCCGGTTGGGGTTGGCGAAGAGCTTGTCCTTGCTGGCGCCGAGCTCGTCGAGAAATTCCTCGGTCGGCCCGGCGAAGCCCAAGAGATGCGCCACCGCCTGGATCTTCGCCGTGCGCTCCATGTAGAGCGCGGTCATCGACGCCTCGTCGATCGTCCGGCCCACGGTGACGATGCCGTGGCCCTTGATCATCACCGCCGCGGCGCCGTCGAGCGCGCGCGCCAGCTCCGCGCCTTCGGCCGCGTCGAGAATGTAGATCGGCCGCGGGTAGACCGGCACGCCGCCGCCGAAGCGGAACGACTGCATGTGCACGCAGGCGAGCTGCTTGTCGGCCAGGCTCATCGCGATGCACATCGGCGCGTGCGAGTGGACCACCGCGTTGACGTCCGGCCGCGCCTTGAAGATCTCCGTGTAGATGGTCGACTCGCGCGGGATCGTCCCCACGCCCGAGAGCTTGTTGAGCCCGTAGTCGAAGCGCACCAGCCAGTCTTCCTTGCCGCCCTCCTCCGGGCGGCG
>DASWFA010000159.1:0-3489 GCA_036394475.1 Binatia bacterium | reverse complement strand
CCGCCTCTTCCAGCCCCTGCTCGGAAAAATCCATCGGGCTCCGGTAGTGGCTGGAGTACATGTAGTGGCGCAGCGCCGCCGCCTCGTGGCGCGAAAGAATATCCCGGATGGAAAGGATGTTGCCGAGCGACTTCGACATCTTCTCCTGGTTGATGTTGAGAAAGCCGTTGTGCATCCACGCCCGCGCAAGCGGCAGGCCGTAGGCCGCCTCGGACTGCGCGATCTCGTTCTCGTGATGCGGAAAGATCAGGTCGCGCCCGCCGCCGTGCAGGTCGAAGGGCTGGCCTAGATATTTCGTGCTCATCGCCGAGCATTCGATATGCCAGCCCGGCCGGCCCTTGCCCCACGGGCTCGCCCACGAGGGCTCGCCCGGCTTGCTTGCCTTCCACAGCGCGAAGTCCATCGGCGACTTCTTGCGCTCGTCGACCTCGACCCGGGCGCCGGCCTCCAGATCTTCGATCTTTTTGCGCGAGAGCTTGCCGTAGCCGGGGAAGCTCTCGACGGAGAAGTAAACGTCGCCCTCCACGCGGTAGGCGACGCCCTTTTCCTCGAGGCGGCGGATGAGTTCTATGATCTCCGCCATGTGCTCCGTAGCCTTGGGCTCTTCCGTCGGCGGCAGCAGCCCGAGCGCCCGGCTGTCGGCCTGAAACTCGTCGATATAGCGCCCGGCCACCGCTTCCGCCGTGGTGCTTTCCGCCTGCGCCCGCCGGATGATCTTGTCGTCCACGTCGGTGAAGTTGCGGACGAAATGCACGCTGTAACCGAGGAATACGAGATAGCGATAGACGGCGTCGAAGGTGAGCAGCGCGCGCGCGTGGCCGACGTGGGACGAGTCGTAGACGGTCACGCCGCAGACGTAGACGCGCGCCTCCCCTGCTTTCAGGGGGGTAAACGGCTCTTTTTTTCCGGCAAGAGTGTTGTAAATCTGCAGCCCCATTGGGTTTTTTTCCTCCCTATCTTACGGATTGGGGGCGGAATTGCAAGCAAATAATAGCACTATGTTTTAAATCTTGCCGAACAGCCGCCGGAAAGGCGGTTCATGAGCCGTTCGCAACGACGAAACGTTATTATGACCCTCCCCTATTCTGTCACGCCGGGCGCGGCGAAACATCCGACCCGGCGCCGTCCGAAAATTCCGCCGGTTTTTACGGCGCGCGCCCGCGCCCTTGCGTAATGAAACGAAAAAGCATACACAAAAAATCTTAGCCATGAATTTCGCCAAGCCCTACAACGATCTCCGCGAGCTCATCGCCGCTCTCGAAGCCGCCGGCAAGCTCGTCCGCGTCGGCCGCCCGATCAACAAGGACACCGAGCTGCACCCGCTCGTGCGCTGGCAGTTCCGCGGCTTGAAGGAAGACCAGCGCAAGGCCTTTTTATTCGAGAGCGTCACCGATTCGAAAGGCCGCAAGTACGATAGTCCCGTCCTCGTCGGCGGGCTCGCGGCCTCGTCGGCGATCTATTGCCTGGGCCTCAAATGCGAAGCCGACGAAGTCGCCGACCGCTGGATCTACGCCATGGACCACACGATTGAGCCGGAGCTCGTGAGCTACGGCCCGGTGATGGAGGAGATCCACACCGGCAAGGATTTGCTCGCCAGGGGCGGCTTCAACGAATTTCCCGTGCCGATCTCGACGCCCGGCTTCGACAACGGCCCCTACATCACGGCGGGCCACTGGATCACCAAGGACCCCGAGACCGGCAGGCGGAACGTCGGCAACTACCGCGGCCTCATCAAGGGCGCGGACTGGACCGGCCTCATGTCGGGCACGCCGCAGGACCTCTCGCGCCACTGGGAAAAATGCCGCAAGATGGGGATTCCCTTACAGGTCGCGGTCGCCATCGGCGCGGTCCCCGCGGTCTCGTTCGCGGCGACGCAGAAGGTGCCGCCGGAGATGGACGAGCTCGCCTTGGCGGGCGGGCTGATGGGCGCGCCGGTCCAGCTGGTGAAATGCCGGACGGTGGACCTCGAAGCTCCCGCCACGGCGGAAATCGTTCTCGAAGGCATCATCCCGACGAACTATTTGGAGGAAGAAGGACCGTTCGGCGAGTCGATGGGCTACGTCGACCCGCGCACGCTCAGCAACGTCTTCGAGCTGACCGGCGTCATGCACCGGAAAAATCCCATCTGGGTCTCGATCATCAGCCAGGTGACCCCGAGCGAAAGCTCGAAGATCAAGGCGATGGGCATGGCGACGCTGATCCACCGCTATCTCAAGCATAAAGGTTTTTCGAGCGTGCTCGAAGTCTCGCTGATGGAGCCGCTGGTGAACCTGCGCCCATACGTCGTTCTCAGAATGAAAAAGCGCGACGACAACGATCCGTGGGCGGCGATGGACGCGCTGCTCGCCTACGGCGACCGCGTCGGCAAGCTCGTGATCGCCGTGGACGAGGACATCAACCCGCACGACCCGGTCGCCGTAACGTGGGCGATCACGCACCGCTCGCAGCCGCACAAGGACGTGAAGATCATCGGTAATCGCCCTTTCGGGGCGACGCCGATCGGCATGGTCGCCAAGCACCCGTCGAGCCGCTACGACAACTCGGAGTCGTCGCTCCTGATCGACGCGACGCGGAAATCCGACTTCCCGCCCATCTCGCTGCCGAAAAAAGAATACATGGACCGCGCGCGGCAAATCTGGGAAGAGCTCGATCTCCCCAAGCTGGAGCCGCAGGAGCCGTGGCACGGCTATTTTCTCGGCCTCTGGCCCGAGGCGCTCGACGAAGAGGCGCGTCTCGCCGCCGCCGGCGAGCAGGACAAGGTCGGCGAGAAGCTCCGCGCCACGCGCGTCCCCGTGGGCGAAGGCGAGACGCTGGGGTCGATGCGGGCCAAATGGGGCAAGACGCACGCGGGGAGATCGGAGTGATGTAAGGCGAAGACGCCACCCGTTTCCGAGCCGGCGCAATGGATCGCTGCTTACTTCCCATCGCCGGTTATCGGATGCGCCGGCTCTTCACCCGGGCGCCGACTTCGCCTTTTTCGCAAGTCGCCCGCCGCCGCTTTTTAAGAGAATAAATAAGGATGAAGCGCCCCGTCACATTGATCGTCAACGGCGAGAGCTACGACCTGGAGATCGAGCCGAACCGCCTGCTGCTGCACGTTCTCCGCGAGGAGATCGGCCTCACCGGAACTAAAGAAGGCTGCAGCATCGGCGTCTGCGGCGCGTGCAGCGTGACGGTGGACAAAAGGCTCGTGAGCTCGTGCCTGACGCTGGCGGTCGCCTGCGACGGAAAAGAGATCGCGACCATCGAGGGACTGGCTAAAGACGGCGTCCTCCACCCGCTCCAGCAGGCGTTCATCGAATACGGCGGCCTCCAGTGCGGCATCTGCACGCCGGGGCAGATCATCGCCGCCAAGGCGCTGCTCGACGAGAACCCGCGGCCGACCGAGGAAGAGATCAAGGAGTGGATGTCGGGCAACCTCTGCCGCTGCACCGGCTATTATAAGATCATGGAATCGATCCTGGCCGTGGTGCACGACAAGGTCTCGAC
>DASWFA010000158.1:0-8189 GCA_036394475.1 Binatia bacterium | reverse complement strand
AAACCCCGCCCCGGCGCCGAGCCGGTATAATTCGGCCAGCGTATACTCGCGGAAATGGCCGGGGTCGGACGCGTCGGCGCGGATCATCTCGTACGGGTTCAGCCCCAAAGCCAACTTCACTCTTTTTTGCAGCGCCGCCGCGTTCGGCGTTTGCAGGATCAACAGGCCGTTCTCGACCAGCAGGCTTTTGACGAACGCCAGGACCAGCTCGGGCGCGGTGTAGAAGTGCTCGAGCACCTCCGCCATCACGACCAGCTCGTACTGCGGCAGGTCTCTCCGCCAGCGCGCCTCGTCCCGGGCTGCATTCAAATCGAACTCGAAGTGTCTCCCGTCCGCCGTCGCCCGGTCCGGGCCGAAGCCGAGCGAATCGACGGCGGCGCCGAAGCGCTCCCGCATCAGCGCCGTCAAGCGTGACGGCCCGATGTCCAGTATCCTGGCGGCCTGCGTCGCGCCCTGCTCGGTCAAAAGCCCGAGCAGGTAGGCGTAGCGCGGCGCGTGGTAGGCGATGTAGCCTTGGTCGGCCCCCCGGATCGAGGCGGCGGAGAATTTAGGCGCGCTGTTCATCTGCATCCGGCCGGCCGGAGAAGAGTCATGGCTGGGCCCGGCCCGGCTTGGCGCCGCGCTTGCGCTTGGGTGGAGGCTTCAATTCTTTCGTCTTGTCCGGATACGGGCACAGGTCGTTGATGACGCAGATCGGGCATTTGGGCTTTTTGGCGACGCAGACGCGCCGGCCGTGAAACTGGAGCAGGTGGCAGAAGCGGACGCGCTTGTCCTCCGGCACCACCCGCATCAAATCAAACTCGATCTTGTCCGGATCGGTGTTCTCGGTGAGGCCCAGCCGCTGGGAGAGCCGCATGACGTGCGTGTCGACGCCGATCGCCTGCCGGCCGAAGCCGTTGCCGAGCACGATGTTGGCGGTCTTGCGCCCCACCCCAGGCAGGGTCAACAGAGCGTCCAGATCGTCCGGCACTTCGCCGTTGAATTTATCGACCAGCTCCTTGCAGCAGTTTTTGATGCGCCACACTTTCATGCGGGAAAAGTTGATCCGGCTCACGTAGGGCCAGAGATCCTCGAACGGCGCCTCGGCGTAGTCTTTTGCGGTGCGGTATCTGGCGAAGAGCGCGGGCGTGAGCTGGACGACCAGGTCGTCGCGCGCCTGAGCGGCGAGGATGAGCGAGACGAGCAGCTCCAGGGGGTTGGTGTAGTCGAGCGCGAGCCGGGCGTCGGGATGGGCCTTTTCCAGCCGCTCGATAATCTGCTTCACCCGCTCCCGCGTCGCCGCGAGCTCGGAGTCGGTTTTTGGCTCGGCCGCCATTTTGGTTTTCCCGGGAAGTATGTTAGCAGTTATTGTTCAAGGGAGGAACGGTAGAATGGATCTGAAAGAGCTTAGAAGGTTGACCATCCCCAAGCTGCGCGACTACGCCAAGGCGGAGACCGACCTCGAGGGCGTCCTGGGCATGGAAAAAGAGCAGCTGATCAAGGCGATCGCCAAGGCCAAGGACATCCCCTACGACGTGACCGCGAAGGACGCCAACGCGATCCATTCGATCAAGCACGATATCCGCGAGCTAAAGAAGCAAAAAGCCGAGGCTTTGACCTCTTCCGGCGACGCCAACAAGCTCAAAAAGGTGCAGAAAAAGCTCAAGCGGCTGAAGCGCCTCACGCGCCATCTGGCGCGCGAGGCCAAGACCGTCCAGGCCGCCAAGGCGGCCGAGCCAGCCGCGCCCGCGGCGCTCGCGGCCCCGGCCGAGGCGCCGGCGGCTCCGGCGGCGGAGACGCCCGCAGCTTCATAGAGAGGTCACTCGGGATGCGAGCCTTCGACCGCGGACGATTGGACAGTGCCGAGAGTCGCAATTCCAGTGTCGGACGTCCGCGGCCCTCACCTCGCGTCCCTTCGCTGGGAGAGGGAGAACACCGCAACGCCTCAGATCGTCCGTAAGAGATAAGAGTTAAGGTCAGGTTTATGAAAACGCCGTCTGCGCCTCGCGGCCGCGGCTCCGCCGGCAATCCCAAGAATCGCTTCGAGAAGGTCGAGCGCGTCGCCGAAGACGCCGACGAGACTTCGTCGCCCGCGACCCAGTTCCTGCCCGATTCCTCCAAATCGATCATCGCCCGCAACGACAGCCCGGACGTCGGCTTCGACGCCAGCATCAATCCCTACCGCGGCTGCGAGCACGGCTGCGTCTATTGCTACGCGCGCCCGACGCACGAATATTTGGGCTTCTCGGCCGGGCTCGATTTCGAGACCAAGATCATGGTGAAGAAGGACGCGCCCCAGCTGCTCCGGAAAGAATTGTCCAATCCCAAATGGGAGCCGCGCGTGCTCGCGTCGAGCGGCGTGACCGACTGCTACCAGCCGGTGGAGAAAAAGCTCCGGCTCACGCGCCAGTGCCTGGAAGTCCTGCTCGAGTTTCGGAACCCGGTCGTCATCATCACGAAAAACCATCTGGTCACGCGCGACATCGACATCCTGACCGAGCTGGCGCGCTTCCAGTGCGCGTCGGTTTTTATCTCGATCACCACGCTGGACGAGAAGCTCTCCGGCCTGATGGAGCCGCGCGCATCCCGGCCCGCCCGGCGGCTCGCCGCCATCGCCGCTCTGGCCGCGGCCGGCGTTCCCGTCGGCTACCTGCAAGCGCCCATGATTCCCGGCCTCACGGATTCCGAAGCGCCGGCGATCGCCGCGGCCGCCGCCGGGGCGGGGGCGCGCTATGCGGGCTATGTCGCGCTCCGGCTGCCGCACGCCGTCAAAGGCCTCTTCGAGGACTGGCTCGAGCGCAACTACCCGGACAAAAAAAATAAAATCCTAAACCGCATCCGCGCGATCCGCGGCGGCGGCCTGAACGACCCGCAATTTACCACCCGGATGCGGGGCGAGGGCATTTTCGCCCAGCAGATGGCCGAGCTGTTCCGCCTCGCGTGCAAAAAAGCGGGCATTCACGAGCGCTCGCCGGAGCTATCGACCGGTCATTTCCGCCGGCCCAAGGAGCAGCTCAAGCTTTTCGCCTGATCGGGTCCGCCGAGGGGACCCCCTTCTTGACATCTCCCTGTTTACCCCTTAGTTAGAGGGAAATCGAAAGTGCGCGAACGGGCTCGAAAAAAGCCGTTTGAATGGATTATCGACCACGGCGTCTAAATCAACAAAAGGGAGGTGAAGAGTATGAAGAACATTCTTAGGTTCATGATCGTGTCTTTGGTGACCCTCGTCTTCGCGGGAGCAAGCTCGGCCCAAACCGGGACGACCGGCGGCACCGCGGCCCCGGGCAGCAAGGCCCCGGCGACCAAGTCCGCGTCGACCGCCGACAAGAAAGCGCCGGCGGCGAAAACGCTGCGCGCCCGCGGCGAGCTGACCGCGGCCGATGCCAAGACCGGCATGGTCAAGGTAAAGACGAAGGACAAGGAGCTCAGCCTGGCCGCCGACGCGCCCGAGGTCAAGGATTCGTTGACCAAGGTCAAGGTCGGAGACGCGGTGCGGGTGGCCTACGTCGAGAGCGACGGCAAGCTCACCTTGAAGTCCATCGCCAAGTCCAAGCTGCCGACCGCCAAGTCGTCGTCGACGTCGACGCCGAGCAAGTCGGCCGGGACCGCCGCGGACACCAAGCCGGCCACGAAGTAACATTCGGGTCCCGCAGATCTGGAAGGAGGCGCCTGGCGAATCAGGGCCTCCTTCTTTTTTTTCTTTTACATCCGCCCGATCCTTGATAATGGGAAAGAGCGTTCTTTAACGATGCGCTCTTTTTCACGTCCCTGGGCGATCGCCGCCCTCGCCTTCGTCACGCTCGGCTTCTGCCGCGGCATCAATTCCTCGTTCGGCGTTTTCTACGTCGCCTTGCTGGACAATTTCGGCTGGAGCCGGGCGGCTACTGCCGGCGTTTTTTCCGTCCTCCTGATCGTCGACGCGATCACCTCGCCGGTGGTCGGCCACCTCCTGGACCGCTTCGGGCCGAAAAAAATCGTCGGCGCGGGCTGCCTGCTCCTGGCCGGCGGCCTCTTTCTCAGCAGCAGGATCTCGAGCCTGTGGGAGTTTTATCTCACCTTCGGCCTGATCTCGGCGCTCGGCCTGAGCTTTACCGGGATGGTGCCGCACGTCGTGCTCATCTCCCAATGGTTCACGACCAAGCGTGCCTCCGCCCTCGGCGTCGTCTACGCCGGCACCGGCGTGGGAATCCTCCTCCTCGCGCCGCTCATCGAATGGCTGATCTCGACTTCCGGGTGGCAGCGCGCGCTGGAAATCCTGGCGCTCGCGGTCGTGGTTATTTTTCTGCCGCTGGTGTGGTTTTTTTACCGGCCCGGCCCTTTCGTCGAGCATCGCGGCGAGGAAAACAAAGCGGGCAACCAATGGACCGCCCGGCTCGCGCTCCGGAGCCTCCAGTTCTGGCTGATTTTTTTCGCCCGCATCTTCGCCGCGGGCGGCACGACCGTGATCGTCACGCACCAGGTCGCCCACGTCGTCGACATCGGCTACAGCCGGCTCTACGCCGCGACGATTTTCGGCCTCATGGGCATGACCAGCACCGCGGGTAGGATGGTGTTCGGCTACGTCGCCGACCTCTTCTCCAAGCAGGGCGCCTACACGCTCAACATCCTGATGACCATGGTCGGCGTCGCGGCGCTCATGCTGGCGGGCGATCCGTCCCAGGCGTGGCTGCTCTACGTCTACGTGCTTTTTTTCGGCATCGCCTTCGGCTCGCGGGCGGTGATTTTCTCGGCGCTCTCGGCGGACATCTTTTCCGGCAAGGGCTTCGGCGCCATCTTCGGCTACTCGCTGATCAGCGTCGGCATCGGCGGCGCGCTCGGCTCGTGGCTGGGCGGCTTTTTTTTCGACCTGAGCGGCAGCTACCTGACGTCGTTCACGCTCGCCACCGGCGTCCTCCTGCTCTCTGACGTCTGCATCTGGCTCGTCACGGCTGCGCGGGTAACACGATACGACCAACGGTTGTGGGATGAAAAAATAGTTTCAAGTTCCTAGTTTCAAGTTTCAAGTCAGAACCACAATTCCGGGACCGGAAAACTAGAAACCAGAAACTCGAAACTATTCGTCCGGTCTGACCCGGCAGAGATACGACCGGTGCGGGAGCGAGCCGCTCACGGGGTCGGCCAAGTCGGTGCCGACGAGCCCGCCGGGATTGGCGCCGTCGTCGGCATAGGGATCGTAGCCCGGCCGGTCGAGCGCGCGGCATTCCTGCCACCAGCCGTGCTGGCAGCAGACGACGCCGGGCAGGATTCTCTCGGTCACGTTGGCGCGCACGCGCACGGCGCCCTTCGGGCTCTCCACGATCATCCACTCTTTGTGCTTGACGCCCGCGGCCGCCGCCGTCTCCGGGTGCAGCTCGGCGGAGGGCTCCGGCGAGGCTTTGCGGAGCGACGGCAGCCCCCGGTGCTGGCTGTGGATGAAGGTCGTGAACTTGGCGTTGGTGAGGATCAGCGGGTAGTCCCCCGCGACGTCGGGACGGCTCAGGGGGCTCATCGCCGGCTCGACGTAGTCGGCCAGCGGCGGATAGCCGTGGGCGGCGAAGCGCGGCGAATAGAGCTCCACCTTGCCCGTGGGCGTGGCGAACCCGCGCGCTTTCCCCTGCGCGTCCCTCTCGGCGTGTTTTTCGAAGCGCGTCGCGATCTCGACCGTAATGCCGCCGGGCGTATTTTTTAATTGCTCCAGCGAGACGCCGCTCGGCGCGAGCTCGTGCGCGTAGGCGGCGTCGATGTCGCCGTCCCAGAATTTGTCGCCGATGCCGAGGCGCTTGGCGAGCTCGAAGATGATCCACGTATCGGAGCGCCGCTCGCCCAGCGCCGGCACGACGGCGGGGCGGTACTGGAGGTGCAGCTTGCCTCTCTGCCGGTGCTCGAAGCCGTTCGACAGGGCGCCCATCTCGAGGAAGGAGGCCGCCGGCAGCACGTAGTCGCACAGCGCCGCGGTCGGCGTCATGAACAGCTCGGAGGCGACCGCGAATTCCAGCGCGCACAGGGCCTCCCGGCCGCGGCGCGCGTCGCCGGTGGACATGACCGTGTTGGAGCCGAAATTGAGCAGCGCCTTCACCGGGTAGGGCTTCCCCTCGAGGATCGCCGTGTAGATATCGTAGGCGGCGCAGTTGCCCGGGCTCGCCGCGGGGCCGAGCGGCTTGCGCTCTCTTCCGATCCGCTCGGCGGCGGCTTCCTTGGGAAGAAACTCCCTGCCCTCGACCGGGTTCATCTTCGGCTTGGGGAAGACGACGTTGCCGCCCGGCCGGTCGATGTCGCCGAGGAGCGCGTAGAGCGCCGAGATGGCGCGGCTCGTCTGGGTCGCGTTGGTGTGCTGGCCGACCCCGTTCCACATGTACATGCTGAGCGGGCGGTTGTGCGCGAGAATCTCGGCGGCTTTCCACGCCCGCTCCGCCGGCACGCGCGTGATCGGCGCCGAGCGCTCGGGGCTAAAGCGCGCGGCGGTCCGGGCGAGCGCCTGAAGCGCCGTATCGCACAATATCTCGGCGCCGTCCTTACCGCGCACGGTCCGCTCGCCGAAGAGGAGCGGCCGGACGCCGTCGCTCTCCGCCGCTCCCGCCGCCGGATCATAAATCGCGGCGCGGTCGGCGCTCTCGTCCCACATCACGTAGCGGCCGGGCTCGCCCGCCGCCGATAGATCGGCTTCGGTCAGGACCTCGCCGCTGTCGCGCCGCAGCAAAAAAGTTCCGTTGGTCCATTTACGGACGAATTCGGCGTCGTACCATCCCTCTTCCAGGACCGCGTGGACGAGCGCCAGCGCGAGCGCGCCGTCGCTGCCGGGACGGACCTGGAGGTGCACGTCCGCCTGGCCGGCGAGCCCGATGCGGCGCGGGTCGACGGCGACGAGCTTCATCCCGCGCGACCGAGCGGCGACCAGGTCGTGCGCTATCACGAGGGACGTCGAGCTCGGGTTGTGGCCCCAGAGGAGAAAGGCGCCGCTCCGCTCGAGATCGGGCGTCGGGAGCGTCATGCCGAAGGTGAAGCCGAAGCCGGTGTCGCGGTGCCAGTTGCAGACGTGCGTGGTCGAGACCCAGTTGGGGCTGCCGAAGCCGTAGAGCAAACGCCCGAGCCAGCGCTCGGCGTCGCCGACCGACGTGCCGCTCTTCGTCCCTTTGGCCAGGGCGACGGCGCGGGCGCCGTGGCGCGCCCGGATGGCGAGGAGTTTTTCCGCGATCGCGTCGAGCGCGGCTTCCCACGTGACTCTTTGCCAGCCGGGGTCGGGGTCGCCCTTGGGGCGCGTGCGTTTCAGCGGATAATCGAGCCGGTCGGGATGATAGAGCAGCTCGGGCGCGGCCTTGCCCTTGATGCACATGACGCCGCCGTGCGGGTGGTCGAAATCCGGCTCGAGCCGGGTCACCCGGCCGTTCTCGACGGTGGTGATCGTCGCGCAGCGCGCCGTGCACAGCGCGCAGTAGCCGCGGACGGCGTAGCTGCTTTCGGTCGCAGAGGGCACAACGAGAACATACTGCAACTGTCAGCGCGAATCCACTGCCGGGTAACGGCTCGCTGCGCTCGGGGCGCGGCTTCGTTTCGCTTGAGCGCTCGGCGCGAGCCTTACCGGTCGAGGGCAATGGGCCTGTGCCTTGAAGCGGTCTTCAAGCTCTAATTTACAGCGACTGCCTGTGGGGCACCCTACAAGTCATCGCAGCTTAGGTGTCGGATGCCCTCGACCTCTCAGCCTCGCGCCTTCGCTTCGCCCTGTCGCCCGCAGACCGGATCGGTTAGGAGTGGCAATTTATCCAGTGCCGTCGGTTTCGCTTGAGCGCCCGGCGCGAAATTGTTAAGTTGATTAAGGAGTTTTTCATGGACGCTCGGCTGCGAGAGGGTATTCGTCTGTTCAACGCGGGGAGTTACTTCGAATCCCACGTGTCGCTGGAGGATTTCTACCAGCGCACCGAGGAGGTCCATAAACCGTTTCTCGAAGGGCTGATCCAGCTCGCCGCCGCGCTCCGCATGTTCCGCGACTTCGACGAAGTCAAAGGGCCGGTGCGGGCGGCGCGCCAGGCGCTCATCCGGCTGGAAAACTACCAGCCGGCCTATCTCGGCGTCAAAGTGGCGGCGCTCATGCGCGCGGTGGAGGAGTGGACGGACGCGGCGGAGAAGAACGCCGCCGCGGCGGCGAAAAAGACCCCGCGGATTTCCTTGCAACGCTTCGGCTGGTTTTAAAGATGTCTCAACTGCGCGAAAATATTTCGCCGCTTCTCGCCGGCGGG
>DASWFA010000157.1:0-4532 GCA_036394475.1 Binatia bacterium | reverse complement strand
CGGAGTTTCCACTGCGCGTTAATTATCCCGACGGTGGCGCCTTGTTGGTCGCCAACCCCCGAGCGCTGCAAACGCGGCTCAACGAAATTTTCCCTCCCAGGTCCCGCGCGGTCATTCTCCGCCAGAAGACGGCCGATATCTCCTGCGACGATCGCGGAATTATGTACGGCACGGGTGAGCTGTGGGTCAGCGGGGAGGGCGATGGGACCGTCGTGCGCTATCGCCTTCTGTCCGTCAATCTCCGTGTGCCGGGCGGAAAATGGTCCGTTGGCCACAGCGGCATTTCATTCGTCTGCTCGACCGAGAGGCTCCGCGCCGTTGTCGATACGGATGCGTCGGGGCGTCTGCGCTACCGCGCCTGGAACCGGCCGCGCGCCCCGACCGACGCGCCGGACTTGATTGTCTCGGGTGGAACGCTTCGGTACGAAGGCAGCGGCGTTTGCTCCCATTCGCTCTGGACGTTCAAAAAGGGAACGACCGAATATGTGGTAAGCGAAGAGGGCTGCACCGATAAGACGGAAGGCGCGAACGGCGCGATCGATGTGTTTATCGGCGACGAGAAAAAGCAGACGTTATCGTGCCGCTGAAGGAATTCCAATGACCGCAGGAATACACCGGCAGTCGACCGCGTTCATTAGCTTCCCCTCGGTTCTTTCGGCAGGAGCGTTTGCCATGAACGGATCTCGTTTTCAAGCTCGGGCCCCGGTTGCTGAAGCTCCAGGTTTTTCTCAAAGTTGACCGTCCGAAGCCGCTGCGCCGCAAATTGGGCGAAGTCGTCTTGAGCCATTTAGGAACGGGAGCTTCTTTTAAAGCGATTAGGCGGCAAGTCTTCGATCCGAAATATGCCGGAATTCTCGTTACGGCTTGGGGTGAAGCCGGCGAGGAGAAGTTCCTGCGCGAAGGCTATGGGTTCTGGCTTAAAAGAGGCCGAGGTCGCGTCGATCGTGAAGCCGGTTATTAATTGCTTTCTGACTTCGGTTAGTTCCGCCACCGGACGCCGAAGATTGTCGCTGACTTGGACAAAGGGGCTCCCCGGCGCCATTCCCCCGCCGTCAACATCATTCCCTTTTTTACCAAATTTTTCCAAGCCTCTCTTTCGGCCCCCCGCACGCCTCTGCGGTATGAGAATTGCTTAATATTTCGGCAGTAATCGCATGAACGGCCCGCAACGGCGCAAGTGGGCGAAGTTTCAAGGGCCGGGCGGTTCGTAAATGGCCATGGGGTGTAGGATTTTTCCGACTAAATGGAGGGTTTTCACATGAGGGGAATGGCTTTTAAATCGATGATCGCATTCGCGCTGCTCGTGCTGACGGGGTTCGCCGTGCGGCTCGCGGTCGCCGATAACGGCGGCGGCGAGGCCGAGATCGAGATCAAGGCGCCGCTCGAGGCCGTCAACTGCGCCTCGGTGCCGCCGACGATCACCGTCCTCGGCCTCAATATCGACATCGGCACGGCGGCGATCGAGCAGGGCGAGGACGACGAGGACGGCGCGGGCGGCGCTCTCACCTGCGCCGGCCTGACGTTGGGCCGGGTGGTGGAGGTCGAGCTGGCGAGCGACATCCCGAACGCGACGACCGGACTGCTCACCGCGCTTAAAGTAGACGCGGAGGGCGAGGAGTGCGACGACGACTGCGTCGAGATCGAAGCGCCGCTCCAGGCGGTCGATCCGATCGGCCATACGATCACCGTGCTGGGCCTCGTCATCGATATCAGCCAGGCGGAGATCGAAGGGGACGATGAAGGCGACGACGAAGGAGACGGCCAGCAGCCCGCCGACGCGAGCCAGCTCATCGTCGGCCAGCTGGTCGAGGCGAAGCTCGCGTCCAACCTGCCGCCGTTCGTCGCGACCGAGCTGGAGATCAAGCACTTCAACAACGGCGTCGAGATCGAGATCGTCGACCAGAACGGCGACGAGGTGGAAGACGACGATGACGACATCGAGATCCAGGCGATCGTCACGGTGGCGGCCGCGCCGGCCGCCCCGGGAGCGAAGGCCGCCAAGGCCGGCAAGAAGGTCGTCACGTTTCACGCCCGCAGCAATGGCCGCACCGTCTTGAACGGCCTGCCGCCCGGCCGCGCGAGGCTCGTCGTGACGCGCGTCAAGAACGGCAAGAAGAGCTCGGGAAAAGGTTCCGCCGTCATCCAGCCGCAGACGACGACGTATGTCGTCACGCGCCTCAAGGGCAAGTAGAACCCCCGCCCCCCACCTACCGCCCCGCCCGGGAAAGCCCGGGACGCTCCTGCGTCCCGGGCTTTCTTTATCGCCCTCACCGCCACTCGTGCTTGGGATATCTCCGCTGCAATTGCGGCTTGAGCTTGGGATAGGTCTCGCGCCAGAAGAGCGCCAGGTTCTCGGTCGTCTGCACCGGGCGGTTGCTCGGCGCGAGCACCTGGATGCGGACGGGGACGCGGCGCCGGGCGATCCAGAGCCCTTCTTTCACGCCGTATAAATCCTGGATGCGCGCGGCGACGGTCGGCGGCGCGTCGGCGCCGTAGGCGACCTTGACCATTCGTCCGCCCGGGAGCTTCAACCGCTCGGGCGCGTATTCCTCCACCCAGGCCTGCTGCCGCCCGGAGAGCCACGACTTCACGACCGGCAAAACCGGCCGGCGGCGGATCTCGCCGTAGCTCACGGCGCCGTGGCAGACGTGCTCGATGACGGCGGCGCGGTCGGCGTCGCCGATGGCGGGGAGGGCCAGCTCCGGCATCCATGCGCCGAGCCGGTTGACGCGCAGGATCCACAGCTCGACCGCCTCGTCCCAATTCTCCAGCGCCAGGCGGCCGGCGGCGACCTCGCGCGCGAGAATCGCGGCGGCTTCGTCGGACGGCGGCGCGGCGGAATCTTCTCCGCTCAAAACCAGATCGCGGAAGCGCGTCTCCCGGCGCGCGGCCACGCGCTTCAGCGCCGGGTCGTAGGCGAGGCCGCGCGACTCGCTCAAGTCGCCGGGAAAAAGCTCGCCGAGCCATGCTTCTTTCACCGCCGTCGCCAGGCTCAGCACGACGTTTAAATTCCGCTCCCGGCCGCCGCCGCTCTCCACCTCGCGGATCTCCGACGCGACGAAGAGCGGCGCCTTGACGACGCTCTCGCGCGCGAGCGCGCCGCGCCGCCCGTGGACCAGCTCCGCGCGCTCCGACGCGCCGACGCGCCGGGCCAGATGATCGGAGAAGCCGAGCAGCACGCAGCGCTCGACGGCGCCGGGCGGCGCCGGCTGCTCGCGCGTGTCGAGTCCCTCTTCTGCGGCGATGCGGAGGAACTGCTCGAACAGGGGGCCGACCTGGCGCGCCGCCTCGGCGCTCACGCCCGCGCGGCGGCAGCGCTCGCCGTCGAAGCGGCTCTCCTCGGCGTAGCGCCAGGCGCGCATCAGGGCGAAAAAATCCGACCCGGCCTCGCCCGCGGCGATTTCCTCGCGGGCGGCGTCGACCTGCCGCCCCGGCCGGCGCGCGAGCAGGCCGCGCCCCTGCGTGAGTGCGGCGATCAGCGCGACCTGGCGCACGCAGCCGTACTCCCCGGCCGCGATCAGCATGCGCGCGTAGCGCGGGTGCGCCGGGAAGGCGAGCATGCGCCGCCCGAGCGGGGTGATCGCGCCGGCGGCGCCGCCGGTCGCGCCGAGGTCGGCGAGCAGCGTCTCGGCGCGCTCCAGCGCGCGCGCCTCGGGCGGCTCCAGCCAGCGGAATTTTTTTCCGTCGTCGGCGCCGCCCGCCTTGACCGTGAGCATCACCTCCGCGAGATCGAGCCGCTTCACCTCCGGCAGCTCCTGGGCCGGGCGCCCCGCGTGCTCGTGCGCCGTCCAGAGGCGGAGGCAGTGGCCCGGGGCCGTGCGCCCCGCGCGCCCGGCGCGCTGGTCGGCGGCGGCGCGGCTGATCTTTTCGACGAGCAGCGTGTTGATGCCGCGATAGGGATCGTAGCGCGGGATGCGCGCGAGGCCGCTGTCGACGACGAGCCTGACGCCGTCGATCGTGAGCGAGGTCTCGGCGACGTTGGTCGCGACGACGATCTTCCGCCGATCCGCCCGGGCGACCGCGGCGTCCTGGTCCCGGGGCGGCAGCTCGCCGTGGAGCGGCAGGACGGCGAACTCCCGGCCGAGCGCGGCGCGCGCCGCCTCGACGGTGCGGGCGATCTCGTAGGCGCCGGGCATGAAGACGAGCGCGTCGCCTTCGGCATGCTCGCGGGCGAGGCGCGCGAGCTCTTTTACGGCCAATTCCCATACCGGCCGATTGCCGGCGGCGGGCTTGGGCAGATATTCGAGCGCCACGGGATGGGCGCGCCCCGCGGACGACAGCACCGCGCAGGGGGCGAGGTATTTTTCCACCGCCGCCACGTCGAGCGTCGCCGACATGACGACGATGATGAGATCGGGCCGGGCCGACGCCTGAATCTCCAGCGCGCGCGCCAGCGTCAGGTCGCCGTAGAGATGGCGCTCGTGGAATTCGTCGAAGAGAATCGCGGCGACGCCACGCAGCTCGGGATCCTGGAGCAGTTGGCGGAGAAGAATTCCCTCCGTGACAAAACGAATGCGCGTTTTGTTCGAGGT
>DASWFA010000156.1:0-3435 GCA_036394475.1 Binatia bacterium | reverse complement strand
GCCGAACGGCCCTTCGATCTGCGAGCCCTGCTCGGGCGGCAGCATCTCGCCTTCGAGCACGACCTCGGCCGCCGCGGGGATCGGCAGATCGGTCGTCACTCCCCGGGTGACTTCCACCGGCGCGCCGCGCATCCAGCCGGCGAAGCCGTATTCGGAGACGCCCCAGCTGAGGTTCGTCCCGGCGGCCTCGAACAGCGCCGGCTCCTGGCCGAGCGAGATCGCCGTGGGGCAGGCCTGGCCCCTGGCCCAATACTTCTTGCGGATCACGTCGCCGTGATGGCCGGAGCCGATGTGGGCGACGATCGTATTCTTGTCGAGCCGCATGTAGCGGTAGGAGCCGACGTTGATGTAGCCGGAGTCGGGATCGCGCGTGACCGCCGCGGTGGCGCACGTGTACGGTCCGCCGTCCCGCTGGTGCCAGCGCGGCCACGGGAATTTCGTCACATCGACGCCGTCGCCCGTCATGACGTTTTCCTTGACCGGGCCGCTCTCGACCCAGCGGGGCTCGACCGGCGCGACCGTCTTGAGCTTGTTCTTCCAGAACTTGACGGCTTCCGAGTCGCTGAGGCTCGGGTCGACCCCGTACACCAGCCGCTCGCGCGTCCGGTGCGACAGGAAGTTGGTAAGGATGCGGAACCCCTTCGGGTGGCCTGGAATCGAGTCGAACAACACCGCCGGCGCGTCGGCTTTCAACGCGGCCATCTCGGTAATCGCGCCGATCTCGAGCTCGCAGGCGGCCCCCTCGAGGACTTTGAGCTGGCCGATTTTTTCCAGCGTCGAAAGGTATTCCCTGAGATCGTGGAAGATCACGGATCGCCTCCTAAGCCCGCTTTCGCGCCGCCCGCGCGGCGCGCCCGTCGGACAGATACATCGCGTCGCTGTTTTCCAGCGCGTCGACCTCGGCCGAGATGCGCGCGGAGCGCCGGCCCTTCCGCGCCGCGACACCGATCACCAGCGCGGTGCAGAGCGCGACGCAGGGCGTCGCGGAGCGGATCTCTTCCCGCGGCCCGCGGTCGACGTACAGCGCCACGTCCGCCAGGACGGAGATCGGCGAGGCCGGCGGGTCGGTGATCGCGATGATCGCCGCCTTCTTCCGCTTCGCCTCCCGCACGGCGAGCAGCACGTCGGAGGGGATGCGCTGAAAGCCGATCACCAGCAGCGCGTCCTTGCCGCCGATCGGAGCGAGCTCGCCGAACACGGTGAGGCCGCCGGGATGGATGAGCTTGCAGTCGATGCCGAGCTTGGACAGGCGGTAGTAGAGCATGTAGGCGGACGCGAAGGAGGTTTTCCCGGCCAGCAGGTAGACCGAGTCGGCGCGGCAGATGCGGCCGATCGCGGCCTCGCAGTCCTCCTCGCGCACCCATTTCAAGGAGTCCCGGATGGCCGACGCCTCCTCCTCGACGACCTGCTCGACCAGCCCGCGCCCCTTGCGCGGCTTATCGGCGGCGGCCGGGGCTCTTCCCGCGCCCAGCTCTTCATGCGCGCTTTGCTGCAGGTGGCCGCGGAAAGAGGGGTAGCTCTTGTAGCCCAGAAGCCGGACGAAGCGGACCACCGTGGGCGCGCTCACGCCGGCCGCGTCCGCGAGCGCCCGCGTGTTCAGGAAGCAGGCGCGGACGCCGTTGTGGAGGACGTATCCCGCCACGCGGTCGAGCTGCGGGCTCAGGCGGCGGCGCAGCGCGTAAATCCGATTGTTGAGGTCGCGGTCCATACTTTCCCGGTTGAAACAAAAGCGATACGACGCTTATCATTCTGAAACAGAAGTTGTCAACCCTTCGCCCCGGCGGCGGCCGGGCGGCGCGCCCTGCCTGCTACCCGCTCCGCTTGTCGTAGACGCGCGCGCCGAGCGGCTTTTCGTTGTGCAGGACCGACACCTCGATGGGGATGCTCCTTGCCGCCGAGACGAAAGCCGGACAGCGGCGCGTCGCCGCCTCGACGATCGCCTGGACCGCCCCCGGCGAATCGGAGCTGTCGATTTTAACCGTGTAGGTTAGGCGCGAGAAGCCGCGCTCCGCTTCCTTTTCCCGGTCGCCGCCGCCCGGCTCGATGTAGCCCGAGATCTCCCCCTCGAGCCGGGTCAGCTGCACGCCGTCGACCGCGGCGCTTTTGACGCACCACACCTGATGGCACATCATGATGCCGGCGAGAAAATAGCGCAGCGGCGCCGGCCCCGCGTCGTGGCCGCCGACTCTCTCGCCCTCGTCGGAGATGAAGGCGTGCCCTTCCACCGTGGCGCGGAATTGCAGGCCGTGGAGCGCCTTCGATTGGACCGTGGTGACGGGCCGCTCGGGCTCGCCCTCCTTGCGCGCCCGGCGCTCGGCCAGCTGCCGCGCGGCGATATCTTTCAGATTCGATTCGACCTTGAACATTTTTTCCTCCCCCTGGGATGTTCTTCATGGATAGACCGCGGCGAGAAATCCCTCGCGCTCCAGCTCTTCCATAATGCTGAAATCGACGAACTCCTTCGGATCGTGCGCCTCCTTGACTCCCGCCATCTCCAGGAAAACGGTCGCGTCTTCCGGGCCGGGATAGGGAAATTTGGGAAAGACCTTGAGCCAGAACTCATAAGTTTCTTCGAGCACCCTGGCGTCGCTCTCGCGCAGGTTTTTGCCCAGGACTTTGACGGCGAGGCTCCGGTCGGTGCGAAAGCGCGCGAGGCCCGCGACCATCGCCCGCATGAACGCCTTCACCGTTTCGCGCTGGCTCTTGATGAAGGACTGCGGGGCGGCGATCTGGTTGATCGGATACTGGACGCCGCTGCCGACGAGATCGTAGAGCGGTCTCAGGCCCAGCTCCCGCGCCTTGATCGTAAACGGCGGCTGCAGCAGCGCGCCCTGGACGGCCGAGGACGCCAGCGCGCCGAGTCGCGTGCCGAAATCGCCCATCTGGAGCATGGTCACGTCCTTCGCCGCGTCGAGCCCGATCTGCTTGAGCGCGTAGACCGTCGCGACGTAGCCCGAGCCGCCGATCGCGCTCACGGCGAGCTTTTTGCCCTTCAAGTCGGCCGGCCCGCGGATGTCCTTGGTGACGTAGAGCGTGTAGGGAAAGACGCCGACCGTGCGGGCGATCACCATCGCGTCGGCGCCCTTCAGCCGCGCGTTGATCACCGCCGCGCCGCCGGTGGTGCTGACCTGGATGTCGCCCGCGATGAGCGAGCGCGTCACCGGCTGGCCGCCGGAAAAGCGGATGACCTCGACGCTCTGGATGCCGTGCTTCTCGAAGAGCCGGGCTTCCGTGGCCACCCAGAGCGGCGCCTGGGTGACGCTGAAGATCGTGCCGACCCGGAGCGGCGCCTCCGCGGCGCTCGCGGCGGACGCCGCGACGGACCAAAGAAGCGTGAACGCGAGCGCCGCCGCGCGGGATTTAACCGAATATCTCATTGCGCCATTTCTCCCGGATCTTGTTTTTCAGCTCGTCGCTCGACTCGGCCACCGGCGG
>DASWFA010000155.1:0-10787 GCA_036394475.1 Binatia bacterium | reverse complement strand
GCTTCGAGGCCGGCAAAAACCTCGCCGCGCAGGCGGCCATAGCCTTCCCATGCCGCGGCGTCGGGCTCGGCACACGCCAGCAGCCTTTCGGTTTCTTGGAGGAGAGCGGAGAGCTCTCGCACGAAAAGGGTGTCCACTTATAAAAGCCCTTTCTGGCGCGCCTGAATCACCGCCCCCTGCCATCCCTCTTTCAGCGTCTCGAGGAGGCTCGCGACCTCGTCGAGCGGCCTCGCGTCGTTGCCGACGTGCGCCTGCATGAGCTGGTCGAGCATGAAGCGGTAAAGATCTTCCAGCTTGCGCGAGAGGTCGCCCCCCACCTCGTGATTCAAGCTGCTGATAAACTCGCTGATGATCGCGTGCGTTTTGGAGATGTAGACGCCTTTTCCCGCCACGTCGCCCGCGCCCAGCCGCTCTTTCGCTTTCTTCAGGAAATCGATCGCTCCCTGATACAGCATGAGCAGCACCGTCCCCTTGTCCGCGGTGTAGTATTGATTGCGCTTGTAGACGTCCACCTGAGATTGGTAAGCCGGGTTCATGTGGGGGAAACCTCCGTTAGCCTATTCTGGGCAGACTGGCGAGCTGCTGTTCGAGATATTGTCCCTGGGACTTGAGCTGGCTCACCAGCGCTTCGAGCGCGGCGAAGCGGCGCGTCAGGTCCTCCTGAAAGGTCTCCAGATTGGCCTCTTTTTTCGTGATCCGGTCGGCGAGGTCGTCGATATTGTTCTGCGCGCCGTCGATGCGGGCCGTGAGGATGCCGGTGCCGAAGTGCGTGAGAGCGTCCACGTTGGCCATGATTTTTTGCGCCACGCCGGCGGTGGCGTCGAGGAAGACGTTGCTCGCGCCGGCCGGGCTGGCCGTGAGGGCGCTGTCGAGCTTGGCGTCGTCCACCAACAGCGTGTTGTCGCTCTGGGTCTTGATGCCGAGGTCCGCGAGAGTCGCGGGGTTCCCGGACACGATGCTGCCGATCGAAGTGCGCAGCATCGTTTGCACGATCTGGAGCGTCGAATCGCCGATCAGCGGCGCGGCCGTCTTGTTCTCGGCGTCGTATTTGGTTTCGTCGCGGATGAACGACAGCACCGCGTTATAAGCGCCGACGAAATCGTTGATCTGGGTCTTGATCGCGGCGGTGTCGTTGGCGACCGTGACCTGAAGCTGGGAGGCCGACGAGCTTTTGAGGTCGAGCGTCACGCCGGCAATCACGTCGGAGATCGAATTGGTCGAGCGGCTGACCGCGATCCCGTCGACGGTGAGCGTGGCGTCCTGGGCCGCCTGCGTGACGCCGAACCCCGGCAGCGGGTCGGTCCCCGTCGTGAGGCCGGTCTCGTCGAGCGCCACCGCGTTCGCCGTGCCGCTGTTTTTTCCGCTGACCACCAGACGGTAATTGCTCGCGTCGATTTGCACGATCGAGGCCGTGACCTGGGCGCCCGAGGCGTTGATGGCGTCGCGGAGCCCCGCGAGCGTGTTGTTGGTGCCGTCGACGGTGACGTTGGTCGTGGCGGCGCCCACCGTGATCGCCAGCGTCCCCTGGCGGACCGGGCTCGTCGTCGAAGCGAAGTTGGCCGAGGCCTCGGTCGTGCCGCGGGCGAGCGAGCCGACGGTGACCGTATGGTTGCCGGCGACCGCGTTGGAGCCCGCCGTGGCGAGGAGGACGTCCTGGTTCGAGCTCGTCGCCTTGTTGACGAAAAAACCCGCCGCGGTGGAAAGTTTTTCCGCGGCGGTATTCAGCGTGGCGAGCTTGCTCTTCAGCTGGTTGAAAAGGGAGAGTTTGTTCTCGAGGCCGGCCTGCTGGCGCTGCAGCAGATCGATCGGCCGGTGCTCGATTTTGACCAGCGCGTCGATCATCGCGCCGGTATCGATGCCGGTGGCCAGGCCCGAAAAATTGATCGGCGGTAAGCTCATGATTTTGTCGACAGCAAAAGGCCCTTGAGGGCGCGCAGACTCTGCATCACGTTTAAAAGCTCTTCCGGTGGAACCTGCCGGACGACTTCGCCGGTCCGTTTATCGATCACCCGGACGACCCTCTCTCCGGTCGCCGGGTCGGTGCCGAACTGGAGCCCGACGTCGGCGCCGTTGATCCCGGCCGGCTCGACGATCGACTCCGAAGGCCGCTCGATGCCGGAGGTGCCGTGGACCCGGACGACTTTGTGAAGCGCGCTTTCCGTCACGCTGCCGGCCTTTTCGATGTTGATCGCCGCCGGAGCGGCGGCTGAATTCGGTTGGATGTTCATCGTTCCAGATCAAAGAAGCGGAGGGGCCGCCGCGCGGCGGCCCCTCCTTGCCTCGTTTTTAACTCACCTCATTAATGACCCAAGAGCGTGAGCGCCAGAGACGGCAGCTGGTTGGCCTGGGCGAGAACCGAAGTGCCCGCCTGAACCAGGATCTGGTTCCGGACCAACGTAGACGTCTCCTCCGCGACATCGACGTCCATGATGCGCGATTTCGCGGCCGAGAGGTTCTCGACCGAGATGGTCAGGTTCCGCGACCGCGACTCCAGGTCGTTCTGCGCGGCGCCGAGAGAGGCGCGGCTGGAGTTGAGGTTGTTGAGAACCGTGTCCACCGTCGAGATCGCCAGCTGGGCGTTGCTCTGCGACGTGATGATGTACTGCGTCGCGCCGCTGGTCAGGTCGGTCGCGCTGCTCGTGAACGAGCTGGCCTTCAGCGAGTAGAGCGTGACGCTGATCTGGTCCTGCGCGCCCACCGTGTAGGCGACCGTGCCCATGCCGACCTGGAAGACGATCGTGTTGCCCGCGCTGTTGTTCAGCAACGTGACGTTGTTGAACTGCGTCGAGTTCGCGATACCGGAGATCTCGACGACCAGCCGGTCGGCTTCCGTCTGGAGCGAGGTGCGGTCGGTCGTGGAGAGGGTGCCGTTGGCCGCCTCGACCGCCAGCTCACGGAGCCGGACGAGAATGTTGCCGATCTCGTTGTAGGACCCTTCCGCCACCTGGACCAAGCTGATGCCGTCCATCGAGTTGCGGTTCGCCTGCGTCAGCGAGCGGATCTGGGCCTCCATCCTCTTGGAAACCGCCATGCCCGCCGCGTCGTCCGCCGCATGGTTGATGCGCACGCCGGAAGCGAGGCGCTCCATCGACGCGCTCAGGGCGTCGCTGTTGATCCCCAAGCTGCGCTGGGCGACCAGCGATGCCATATTTGTATTTACGACAATACCCATAACTGAAATCCTCCTTGAGTTTTTTTTGGGCTTCCCTGCCCTTTTAGGAGAGCGGCTTTTAAGAGAACAGCGCGCGCTTGATCTCTTTGCCTCTCTGAAAAGTTGAATCGCCGGGATCGGAGGAAACTTTAGCGGACGCCGGAGCGAAAGGAGAAAAAGCCGGGAGGAGCGGGGACGGCCGGGCGAGCGGCGGCAAATAGACCCCGGCCTTCGGCCGGCGTTCTTTGCCGGCGGCTGAAAGCTCAGGGTCGAGAGCCCACGTACGCTTTAATCGGCGGGTAGAGGAGAAACTTTAGTCTCTTGAGGCAAGGTTTGCCGGTAAAGCTCGGTCAGCGCCTTGTGGTCCAGGCCGTCCTCGCGCCAGTACTTTTGCACGTCGGGCCAGAGCGAGCCGATCCATTGGGCATGGAGGCGCAGCCGGTCCGATTGGGCGGGCTCGGCGTCCGGGATCAGGCGATAAAACAGGGCCTCCGGGGTGTAGAGGGTTTTCCGCCCCGCCGCCCCGGCCCGAAAACAAAAGTCGATATCGTAGAGGGCCGCGGCGTACCCCTCGTCGAAGCCGTTCAGGGCGAGAAAGAAAGCCCGCGGGATCAAAAGACAGCCCGCCACCGCGCGCATCTCCCGCGCCCGGTTCGAGCCGGGGAACGCGGCCGGCAGCAGATGATAAAGCGGCGCCGGGTTGAAGTTCACGTCGAGCGCGACGCCGGCATGGGCGAGGAGGCCGTCGGCATAGACGATCTTGCCTCCGACGACGCCGGCGTCCGGCTCGTTTTCAGCCGCGGCGACAAGGGCTTCGAGCCAGCCCGGCCGGGACACCATGCCCGGGAGCAAAAAACACAAGTAGCGCCCTTTGGCCTGTTCGGCCGCGAGATTCGCCAGCGCCGGTATCGATTGCCCGGGCCGGGCGATCAGCCGGAGGTCGCCGCCGGCGAATTCTTCCAGACGGCGGTTCTCTTCCGGCGCAGCCCCGCTGGCGAGAAGGCATTCGTAGGAGCCGGAAGTATGGGCGGCGATAGCGCCGAGCGTCTCGGCCACGCCTTCGGCGGAGTTGAAAGGCAGGATAATCGACGCGTCGAACTCCACGGCGCCGGCCTCGATTTTTTTTTGGCCGAACGATCGGGCCGACGACAGCCGCTCGTCCTGCCCCGCGCGGTTCTCCAGCGCCTGCTCGATCAGGCCGACGGTCCGCTCGGTGCTTTTACCGTCGAGGTAGTGGAGATTGTGGATCAGGTATTCTTCGACCTTCTTTTTACGCCCGGGGGGCACGCCGTTTTTCAGCATCGCTTCCGCCGCGGCCGGAAGCTCCGCCAGGCCGGCGACCGGATCGGCCACTCCGAGGGCCGCGAACGAATACCGCTGCCCCTCGACCTTGACCTCGATCAGCGGTTTGCCGAAGGCGAGCGCCTCGAGCCCGGTCGTCGTATTGCCGAACACCGCGCAGAGATCGCTCGCCGCCAGGATCTTATAGGTGTCGTACTGCTGGAGCGAGAGCGTGTTGGGGACGCTCTGGATGCGGGCGACGATCTCGTCGATGATCTGCTTGCTGTTGAAGGGGTGCCATTTGAAGATCACGGTCAGATCTTTTTGCCCGCGGATCCAATCGAGGAGCGGCTGGGGGAAGCGCCAATCCCGCGGATACCCGAGGCCGCCCATCAGGATCGTGAAGACGCGGTTCTTTTCCTTGAGCTTGAGCTCGCGCCGGACCTCCGCGATCGCGGCCGGCTGATTCAGCTCTTCGACGACCGGCGAGAGATGGGTGTTGCCCACGAGATAGATCTTCTCCGCCGCGCTGCCCGAGCCGACAAGCACCTGGCGGGCCGACTCCCCCCAGGCGAGGCAGGCGGTCGAGTATTCGGTGTGGTAGCGGTAGACGCCCGTGGGCCCCCAATAGAGGCCCTCCTGAAAGGTGATGAAGGGGACGCGAAACTCGTGGCAGAGGTAGCCGAGGATTTTGCCCCAGCTGTTGAGCTCGTGCGGCGCCAGGACGACGTCGGGGCGCTCGACTTCGAACATGCGGCGGAAAAGATAAAAGTTCTCCACGTGCATGCGCAGCGCCTTGTCCTGAATCGAGAGCGGAAAATAGTGCAGGAGCGAGCTTTCCATGAAACGCTCGCGCCAGATTCCTTTGATCTCCCGGTAATGGCCTTCGATCTCGGCCGCGAGATCGGGAGTCAGATAGGAAAAGGCGTGGTTGTACGAAAGGCCTTCGTCGAGCATCGTTATCTCGAAGGGGCTCTCGGCCTGCGCGGTGGGATAAAGGACCTGCATGCCGCGCTCTTCGAGGGCGCGGGTCACGGGAAAGAGAAAACGGCCGTGGTGCTTGAGCGCGATGAAGCAGAACGCCTTCTTGCCTTTAAGCTCCATGCGCGGCCTCCCCTGGCTCCATCGCCCGATCCCCCTCGAGCGCCAGGCCGACGATCGAGCCCAGGCGCCGCTGGTGCGACCGCCGCTGCTCCACCCAGCTCTCGATCATGCGGACCGCCTGGTCCGGATCGGGCTCCAGGAACAGGTTCTCCCCCAGCCATTTTTTTTCGCCGAAGGTCTGGGTCACGATGCTGAGCTTGCCGTAAAACGAGGCCATCTCGGAATAGACCGAGCAGACCGGCCCCCAGACCACGTCCGAGAGAAACATCGTCCAGAGCCAGCCCTCCTCCTGGTTGACCACGAGGTTGGGCAGCGCGCGGATCTCGTCCCGATAGCACTTTTCAGCGATCTCCCGCTCGTTCAGGCTGTGGCGCGTGACCGACCCGGTGACGTTCAAAAAAATCGCCGCCGGGTGGCGCAGCCGCTTCAAGCTTTTTAAGATCTCGCGGATCTCGAAAACAAACGCGACGTTGTGCGGAATGAAAATCACGATGGGGCCTTCGGGCGCCCGGATCCGCTCGCGCGCCGACGCCTCCTGCTTGAAAAATTCGTCCAGCACCGGGTCGCTCCGGCACGTGAGGAGATAGTTCTCCTCCGGCGGCAGCACGAAGATCCGGTCCGCCGCGGCCACGCCGCGGTCGATCAGGAAAGAGCGCGAGTAGTCCGTCTTCACGGCGTAGTAGTCGGCCAGCGTGGCGGCGAAGGTCTGCCGGTTGGTGAGCGGCGAGACCTCGACGCCCAAGACCGGCGCCCCGGCCTTTTTCGCCTCCGCCAGCATCACGGTATAAAAATAAGAGGAAGCGGTCGTGCTGTTGTCGATGCCGATCAAAGGATAGACGAGGAGGTCGGGGCGGACCGGCAGCCGGCCGGGCGGCTCCCAGAGGTCGAGACAGCCCTGATAGTCGTCCATGGCGATCGCTTTCCACAGGGGAAAGCGGCTGCCCGGAAAATGGATGTCCTGGGTGAGGCGTATCATCAGATCCGTCATCGCGATCGCCTGCTCCGGAACGTAGGGAAGGCTCTTCCCGGGAAAGCAGAATGTTTTTATCCCGAGCGGCTTGAAAGCGTCGCAGATCTCTTGCGTGTGGCTCGCGACGCACACTTCCCACCGCCCGCCGGCCCGCGCTCGTTCGACGAGCGAGCGGAATTTTTCCTGGGTATATCTCCACTCGACTTCGCCGACGGCGAAAAGAACCACGGGTTTTTTCATTTTAAGCAGGAGCCTCCGATAGATATAAGGACTCGCTCCCGGCGCAACAGCAAGAAACATGCCCGGGACGGCGGGAAATTCTTGCCGCTTCCTCCCTCGCGAAATCCCGCTAAAGACTCCCCGCTCCGGACCGATAAAGATTACAGCACGCGGAGGATCGTCATGAGAGCGCAGCCGAAATATCGCCGTTGGGAAGCCGCTTCGCCGGAAACCGATCCGCTCGAGGACCGGCCGGATCTCCTGTCTTCGAACAAGGGCGGCCTGTTCGCCTATCTGGCGGCGGTGCTTTCCAACATGGCCCAGGAGCTGTCGCTCCATCCGAAAAAAGACTCCACCTGCGCCATCTGCTCCGACGCGATCCATTCCACTCAGGTCGAAAGCGAAGACGACGGCAAGCCGGTCCACGCCGTGTGCCTGGAGATGAAATCGCGCAAGAGCGCTCTCCTCGAGAGCGCGCGCGCCCAGGGCCACGGCTGCTCGCTGTGCGGGCAAAAAGTGCCTCCGAAGGGCATCTTTTTCCACGAGGGCGGAGTGACGCTGTCCTATGCCTGCGTCGAGCCGGCGCACGACGAGCCGAATCGCTTCTCGTTGCCGGTGGCCACCGACGAGAGCAGGCGCGTCGGCAGGTGGGAGGCGCGGTTGCGCGTGAGATTGAAAGAGAAAGGCTACGTCCGCTGCTGCGAGTGCGGCCGGCTGATCCGCGCCGAAGCGTCGCAGCTCCTGGGCCAGGGTTGGCACTATTGCGGCTGCCTGCCGGAGCTCTGGAGAACGGGACCCTAATCGGCCGCGGCAAAAAGAAAGGCCAATGGCTGTGTACCTCTCCGTCCTGCTTCACGAGATCGCGCGCTGGGTGGTCCCCCTCCTCCAGGTGCCGCCCGAAATCCAACAGCGCGCCGCGGCCGGCCTCCTGACGCCCGCCGATTGCCGGCTGATCGCCGAGAAGCTCGACGCGCTCGGCCGCGGCCTGGCGGCCCCCGCCGACGTCGAGGAAGCGCGGCGTCTGGGGCGCGAGACGGTCGAGATCATTCGGCTCGCGGAAGAGGACGGCGAGCTCAGAGAGTGCCTTAAAAACCTTCACCGTTTTCCCGAAGCCAGGCCCCGCCGGGCCTACCTCGGTTATTTCCTGTCCCGCGCCCTCGGCAATCAGAAGGCGCATTAAGCGCCGTCGCGAGCGCGCGCCAGCGAGTGCGCCCGCTCGCCCAACTCCCCGGCCAGCGAGGCCGCGTCGGCGTAGAATTTCTCCGCCGCGGTGAAGTCCTTTCCAACATCCGCTTCTACGGCTTGCCGCGCCGCCTGGACCAGATCGCGCTGCAGATCGACGAGGTAGCCTTCGCTGTCCCAGGCGGCCGGCCGCTCGGCGAGACCGAGCGCGTGGACCCGGTTGATGGCGGCTAACTCCGGACGGCGCGCGAGGAGGCGGAGAATGTCGGCTTGATGAAAAATCTCCCCCGGGCGATAGAGACGGCGATAGACCTCCCGGACGAAAGCCAGGTCTTCGGGATAATCGAGCGTCCAGCGGAGCGCGGCGAGGTTGGTCTCGTTTTCGAAGTTTTTGATTTTGAATTCGCCGCGGTGCCGGTGAAAATAGGCCGAGAGGTGATGGCGCTCGGCCGGCAGGCGCGCTTCCTCGCACGCGCGGGCGAGCGCGGAGCGGGAGAAGACCTGCACGTCGAGGCCGCTCGGAAAAGTCTGGACGAGCGTGTTGGTCGCGTAATCGAAGGGGCCGGAGAAATAGACCTCGAGCGCGCGCTCGACGACCGCGGGGTCGGCGAACGGGCAGTCGCCGCCGACGTGGACGACGGCGTCCGCGCGGTATTCCCGCGCGGCCTGATGGACGCGGTCGAGCACGTCCTCGCCGCTGCCGGCAAAAGCCCCGGCGCCGAAGGCGCGCGCAGCCGCGAGCAGCGGCTCGTCTTCCCGATTTTTAGTCGTGGCGAGAACGACGGCGCCGATGCCGCGGCTTTTTTTGACCCGCTCGATGATATGGCCGATCATCGGCTTCCCCGCCACGTCGGCGAGCGCCTTCCCCGGGAGCCGCGTCGAGCCCTGCCGCGCGACGACGACGAGAGCTATCCGAGCGGGCTGCATGGCGGCTCGTCGACGCAGGCGCGAAACCAGAGCTCGAGGTTGACGAGCTGCCAGAGGAACATCATGTGATTTTCCTGCCGGCGGCCGGAAGTCACGATGTCGTAATGCTCGCCGACGATCCGCTCGACCTCCTCCGCGCGATAGACCCCGCGGTCGCGAAAGCGGCGCGAGCGGACGAGATCGAGCAGCGGCTCGCGGTGCTCGACGGCGAACCAGAGGTGCGCCGGCGCGTTCCAACCGGTCTTTTTGACGCGCGCGCGCGTCGCTTCGGGCAGGATGCCCCGCATCGCCTCGCGCAGCAGGCGCTTGGTGACGCCGTCGCGGATCTTGTGGCGTCCCGGCACGCGAAACATGAGCTCGACCAGCCGGTAGTCCAGGAACGGATCGAAGTGATCGAGGCCGAAGGCCGCCGACTGGCGGTCCTCGGCGCGCAGACAACAGGGCGTCGTCTCGCGCGTCAGGTCCTGATAGGCGCGGTTCTTGAGATAGCTCCGGAACGGATGCTCCATCACGGCGGTGAAATCTTTCAGCGAATAATAATCGGGCTCGAGCGCGCCGTAATAGCGGGTGAGGCGCCCGGGCTCGGGGAGACAGACGCCCGGGCGGGCGGGATCGACCATGCGCTTGAGCCCGTCCTCCATCGCCGCGTAGCTCTTCCGGTAGATCGGGTGATCGTGATAGCGCGCCCAGAGCTCGACCTCGCGCCGGAGCTCTTCCTCGCGGCCGGCGGCGCGCAGGTCGGCGAAATGGAAGTAATAATATTCGTACTCGCCGGCGTTGAGCTCGTCGCCGCCGAGACCGCCGAAAAGGCTCCGGTGGCCGCGCCGGGCGACTTCGCCGCACAAGAGGTAATGCGACAGCCAGGTCGCGGTCGCCACCGGCTCGTGATGGGCGGCGACCATTTTACCGATGACGTCGAAGAGGTCCGCGGGCTCGATCCTGACCGCCGTCCAGGGGTCGGCCGCGGCTTCGACCATGCTTTGAATCTCTTCCGTCTCGTCGAAAGTCTTATCCGAGTAGACGCTGGAAAAGGCCGGCAGCCGTTTTCCGCCGATCCGGACCGCCGAGGCGAGCACGGAAGAGGAATCCATGCCGCCGGAAAGCGTGAAGGCCGGACGGCCCGCGCGCGCGAGGCGCACGCGCACCGCGTCGATCAGCAGCTCGCGATACCTCTCGGCCAGCTCGCTTTCCCCGCCTTCGTAGTCGGCCAGCTCTTCGAGCCGCCAGTAGCGCGAGAGCGTCTGCCTGCCGTCGCGCCACTCGAGGATCGAGGCCGCCGGCAGCTGCGCGACGCCGGCGAAAGGCGAAGCTTCCGGATCGTTGTCGAAATAGCGGTAATGGGAGGCGGCGAACAGCGCCACGAACTTGGGGTTGGCCGCGCGCGCGGCGCCGGGCAGGTGTAAGAGCGCGCCCGGCTGCGACGCGAAGGCGAAAGCGCCGGGCGAAGCGGAATAGTAAAGCGGCTTGACGCCCGCGCGGTCGCGCGCGAGCCGCAGCGTGCCGTCGCGAAAATCGTAAAGCGCCAGGGCGAAGTCGCCGTTGATTCTTTCCAGCGCGCCGGCGAGCCCACACTGCAAGTAGAGCTCCGCGAGCAGCTCGGCGTCGCTTTTTTTGGCCCGGGTCGCGCCGTTGAAATCCTCGCGGTTGTAGATCGCGCCGTCGAAGACGACGGAAAGCGTGGGCAGCTCGCGCCCGGCCACCGAGCGGCGCGAAAAATAGGCGCTGCCGCTGCGGCCGATCGAGCCCAGGACCGCGGGCGCCCGGCTGTCGCAGACGAACTCCCCCGCAACTCCCGGCCCCATCGCCATCAGCATGTCGCCGACGAGGCCGGAGCTGTCCTGAAGATTTCTGGCGCTGGCGATGCCCGCGATTCTGGACATGGTTTTTTTGCCTTTTTACTTTTGCCTTTTTACTTCACCGCGTACACGATCCACATGCTCTGGAGATACTCGG
>DASWFA010000154.1:0-4563 GCA_036394475.1 Binatia bacterium | reverse complement strand
TCAGCTGCGGCCAGACGAAGGTCGATCTCGACAAGCTCCGCGGGTGGAAGAATTCGGTCGTCGAAAAGCTCGCCGACGGGCTCAAGGGGCTGGCGGAAAAAAGAGGCGTCGAGTTCTTGCAGGGGCGCGGCCATTTCGAAGACTCGCGGACGCTCCGCGTCGAGACCTCCAAGGGGCAGAAGTTCTTGAGCTACGACAAGGCGATCATCGCCGTCGGCAGCCGCCCCGCGATCCCGGCGGCGTTCGATCTCGGCAACAAGCGGGTCATGACCTCGACCGAGGCGCTGGAGCTGGAGGAGCTTCCGAAAAATCTCCTGGTGGTCGGCGGCGGCTACATCGGCATGGAGCTCGGCACGGTCTACGCCTCGCTCGGCAGCAGCGTGGTCGTCACCGAGGCGCTGCCGTCGATCCTGACCGGCGTCGATTCCGATCTCGCGCGCCCGGTCGCGCGCTACGCCGAAAAGGCGTTCAAGGAAGTCCGGCTGAACACCAAAGTCGGCAAGATGGCCACCAGCGGCAAGCAGATCAAAGTCACGCTGTCGGCCGGCGGCAAGCAGACGGAAGAAAATTACGACCGCGTGCTCGTCTCGGTCGGGCGGCTCCCCAACTGCAAGGACTTGGGGCTGGAGAACACCCAGGCGGCGCTCGACGACAAAGGGTTCATCCAGGTGAACGCGCAGATGCAGACCGGCGACCCGGCGATCTACGCCATCGGCGACGTGGTGGGCGGCCTTCTGCTGGCGCACAAGGCGTCCAAGGAGGCGCGCGTCGCGGTGGAGTCGATCCTGGGAGAATTCAGCACCGCGGAGAACGTGATCATCCCCGCCGTCGTCTTCACCGACCCGGAAGTCGCCTGGTGCGGCCTCACGGAGGCGGAGGCGAAGCAAAAGGGCGTCCCCGTCCAGGTGGCGCGCTTCCCCTGGGCCGCATCGGGGCGGGCGCTGACGCTCGACCGGCCGGACGGCCTCACCAAGCTCGTCATCGATCCGGAGAGCGAGCGCATCCTCGGCGTCGGCATCACCGGCTTCGGCGCGGGCGAGCTCATCGGCGAGGGCGTGCTGGCGATCGAGATGGGCGCCACCGCGCGCGACCTGGCCGAGTCGGTCCACCCCCACCCCACCCTGTCCGAAACTTTGATGGAAGCGGCGGAAGTCTTTTACGGTTACCCGACGCACACGTTCGCGCAGAAAAAGCGCGCGCCGCTGCCTTAAGGGCAGAAAGTTTCGGGTTTCGAGTTAAAACTTGAAACTAGAAACCGGGCATCGAGGGCTATGAGCACGTTAATCTACAATGACCTCGGCCGGCTCGACTACCCGGCCGCGCTCGCCTTGCAAGAGGGGTTGGTCGAGTCGAAGCACAAGGAGAATTTCCCCGACCTGCTGCTCTTCGTCGAGCACCCGCACGTGATCACGCTCGGACGCGGCGGCAAGGAGTCGAACGTCGTCGATGCGGGCGACGTCCCGGTGATCCGCTCGAGCCGCGGCGGCGACGTGACCTATCACGGCCCCGGCCAGCTGGTCGTCTATCCGATCGTCGATCTGAAATCGAAGCTCCGGAAAGACGTGCACCGCTATTTGAGATATCTCGAAGAGGCGGCGATCTTGACCCTCCGGAGCTTCGGCATCGAGGCGGAGCGCAAGCCGCCGTGCACGGGCATATGGATCGGCGATAAAAAAATCGCGGCTATCGGCGTCGCCGTGCGCCGCGGCATCACCTACCACGGCCTCGGCCTCAACGTGAACACGGATTTAAGCTACTTTGAACGCATCGTCCCCTGCGGCCTGGCGTGGTCGGAGGTGACGTCGATGGAAAAAGAAATCGGCGGGGTCGTGCCGATGGATGAGGTCAAAAAATCTTTTCTCGGCCATTTTGCCGCGCGTTTCGGCTACGCGGATACGAAGGAGCTATGCCACGAAGACATCCCGATTGGATTAAGGTCAGGGCTCCCGGCAGCGCCAATTACCTCAAGCTCAAACGGATTCTGAGAGAGCGCAAGCTCCATTCCGTTTGCGAGGAGGCGCGCTGCCCCAACATCGGCGAGTGCTGGGGACACAACACCGCGACCTTTTTGATCCTGGGCGACATCTGCACGCGCGGCTGCCGCTTCTGCGCCATCGGCAAGGGCAAGCCGGTGCTGCTCGACCCCGACGAGCCGAAGAACGTCGGCCTGAGCGTCAAGGATCTCGGCCTGCAGCACATCGTGGTGACGTCGGTGGACCGCGACGACCTCCCCGACGGCGGCTCGGCCCATTTCGCCCGGACCGTTTTCTGGATCAAATCGCTCAACCCGGGCATCCGCGTCGAGGTGCTGATTCCGGATTTCAAAGGCGACCGGAGCGCGATCGAGACCGTGGTAAAATCCGGCATCAACATCCTCAATCACAACGTCGAGACCGTGCCGCGGCTCTATAAAAAAGTCCGGCCCGGCTCGGTCTACCAGCGGTCTTTAGATGTGTTGAAAGCGGCGAAGTCGATCCGGGAAGACGTGCTTACCAAATCGGGCTTGATGCTCGGCGTCGGGGAAACGCGGGATGAAGTGATCGAGACGCTGAAAGACCTGCGCGCGGCCGGCTGCGACATCGTCACGATGGGGCAATATCTCCAGCCGTCGACGGACCAGCTTAAAGTGGAGCGCTACGTGACGCCGGACGAGTTCGCCGGCCTCAAGGTCGAAGGCGAGAAGTTGGGCTTCCGCCACGTCGAGTCCGGGCCGCTGGTGCGGAGCTCCTACCACGCCTGGAGCCACGTGAATTAGCCGCCATCACCGACCAAAATGAAGGGAGCCCGTCGTGGCACATCATACCTTGGTTAAGAATCGTCGGATTATTTACGGTATCGTCGCGCTGGCCGCCCTAATTTATGGGCTTGGTGCCCTGCCCGGCGCGGCTCTTGGTCAATCGACGACTCCGATCAAGATCGGGGTCATCGGCTCCGGCAATATCGGCGGCACCGTGGGAACGTTGTGGGTGAAGGCCGGCCATCCGGTGCTGTTCTCTTCGCGCCATCCGGAAGAGCTCAAGCCGCTCGTCGACGGTCTCGGCCCCCTCGCTCGCGCCGGGACGGTCGGCGCGGCGCTGGCTTTCGGCGACATGGTTTTGCTCGGAGTGCCTTACGGCGCCTACCCGCAGCTCGGCAAGGATTACGCCAAGGAGTTCGCGGGCAAGATCGTCATCGACGCCGGCAACGCGGTCATCGCGCGCGACGGGGAGATCGCCAAACCCGCGCGGGAAAACGGCGTCGGGCTGACGTCGGCGAAATTGCTGGCAGGGGCGCGCATCGTCCGCGCGTTCAACATCATGAGCTCTCGCAGGCTCGCCGAGCTGGCGAACCGCCCCGGGGCGCGCATCGCGATTCCCATGGCCGGCGACGATCAGGAGGCGCTGAAAGTGGCGTCGGGCCTGGTGCGCGACGCGGGATTCGACCCGGTGATCCTCGGCTCCCTCCAGCGCTCCAAGCTTTTCGAGCAGGGCGGCCCGCTCTACGGGGCGCAGATGAGCGCCGACGAGATGCGGGAGAAGCTGAAGACGCTGCCGTGAGGGAGCGTTCCGAGCCCGCATAGGCGGACGATCTTTATGGATGCGAGCAAAGAGCCCGCCGGCGCGCGCGGCACGGGATACCGCCTGCTCCGCCGGTTGATCGACGCCCGGCCGGAAGAGCTCCAGGCGCTCGCCTGGTCGTGGCTGTACATCTTCGCCGTATTCTCCTCGTACTACGTCATCCGGCCCATCCGCGATGAGATCGGCGTCGCGGGCGGCGTCGAAAACCTCCCCTGGCTTTTTACCGGCACGCTCGCCGGCATGCTGGCCGTCAACCCGCCCTTCGCGGCGCTCGTCGCCAGGCTGCCGCGCGCCCGCTTCATCGCCATCACCTATCGATTCTTCATGGCGAATTTGTTGCTGTTCTTCCTGCTGCTCCGGGGCGCAAACGCGGAGCAGTCCATCTGGGTCGGCCGCGTCTTTTTCATCTGGACCTCGGTCTTCAACCTTTTCGTCGTCTCCGTCTTCTGGGCGCTCATGGTCGACGTCTTCAATTCTGAGCAGGGAAAGCGGCTCTTCGGCTTTATCTCGGCGGGCGCGACGCTCGGCGGCATCGTCGGATCGGGTCTCACCGCCGCGCTCGCGCGCTTTGTCGAACCGATTTATCTGCTGCTCGGATCGGCCGTTCTGCTGGAGGTTGCGGTGCTCGGCGTCCGGCGTCTGTCCCGCCTCTCCGAAGCGCTCAGCCTCCAGCCGGCGGCGCGCGGAGAGAAGGCCGCGATCGGGGGAGGCCTGTTCTCGGGCGTCATCCACGCCTTCCGATCGCCCTATCTTCTGGGCATCGGCCTCTACATGCTGCTCTACTCGATCACCTCCACCTTTCTCTATTTCGAGCAGGCTGGAATCGTCGCCAAGAGCTTCGCCGATCGCGCGGCGCGCACGGAGTTTTTCGCCCGCGTCGACCTGCTGGTCAACGTCCTCACGCTCGCGAGCCAGCTTTTTCTGACCGAGCGCATTCTCCGCGCCCTGGGCGTGGCGCTCACGCTCACGCTGCTTCCGGGCTTAAGCGCCCTCGGCTTCGCCACGC
>DASWFA010000153.1:0-3594 GCA_036394475.1 Binatia bacterium | reverse complement strand
CGCGCTCTCGCTGTCGTAAGCGAGGTAGACGCGCTTGCCGGCGGCGGCATAGGCCTGGTCCTCCTTGGTGAAGCGATGGCGCTCGTAGTGAATGAACGTGCCGGCGACGCGCCTATCGACCGAGCCGCCGGAGTGGACGTTGATGCGCCGATCGCCCGCCGTCATGCGCTGGCGCGGCAGGCTGAACCGCGGATGCGATGCCTGATCGCGAAAGCCGCTCTCGACCGCGTCGACGGCTTCCTCGATGGAAATAAGTCCTTTGAGCTCTTCGGCCCCGAGCAATAACGCCATGCGAATTTCCCCCCGTATAGCTAACGACGGCTAACCATAGCGCGTCTCGATCCCCTGCTTCAACGCCTCGACCGAAGCGCTCAATCGGGCTACGGTAATTTCCTTGACACTCCCGAACGCGTCGTGGTAGACCCTCCGGGCTTGTGAGGCCCCGGCATCGATGTTCCCCGGCCAGGACGGCGCGCGGAGAAAAACGGAGGAAGTCATGACGCTCAGCGGCGGCTATTGGAAGCAGGCGGCACGCGGCCTTGTCGCGGCTCTTCTCGTCCTCGGATTTCTCTCGACCGAGGGCGCGGCCCAGATGACGGAAGTGAACCTGGGAGTCGCGTTCACGAACGCGCGCGTGGCGCCGCTATGGGCCGCCGAAAAGGAAGGCTATTTTCGGAAGAACGGCATCGACGCTAAAATCTTGAACATTCCCGGCGGCACGCAGGGGGCGCAGGCGCTGCTCGGCGGCAGCATCGACATCTCCTTTACCGACCCGACCTCGACCATTTCCGCCATCGCGGCGGGCGCCCAGCTCGTCGAGGTCATGGCGCTCACCACGATCATGCCCTATTACCTCGTGGGCGCTCCCGACGTGAAAGCGATCGCCGACCTGAAAGGCAAGCGGGTGGGCTCTTCCGGCCTGGGGCTGTCGGCTTCCCGCCTGGCGCTCCTGGTGGCCTTCGGAACTCTCGGCCTCGATCCGGTTGCGGACAAGATCACGCTGGTCGCCGCGGGCGCCGAGCCCGAGAGAATCGCCGGCTTAGCGGCCGGCGCGCTGGCCGGCACGGTCGTCGGCCCGGAGTTCCGCAGCAAGATCGATCAGCTCGGCCTGAATATCCTCGCGGATCTGCGCACGATTAAAATTCCCTGGGAGCAGGACGCCCTGGAGACGTCGAGGAAATATCTGGAAGCCAAACGGGACGCGGTCGAAAGAGTCGTCAAGGCGCTGCTCCAGGGGAACGCCTATGTCCTGAACCCGGCCAACAAAGCCGCCGTGGTGGAGATCTTGAGGTCCCGGCTGGGATTGAAGACGGCGCAGGAAACCGAGGGGGCCTACGAGGACCTGACTAAGTTTTACGTCCTCAAGAAACCCTATCCCTACCGGGAGGGGCTGCAATCGATCATCGCCGAAGTCGCCAAGGTCGTGCCCAAGGCGGCGAGCCTCAAATTCGAGGACGTGGCGGACCGCAGCATCATCGAAAAGCTCGACAAGAGCGGCTTTATCGACGGCCTCTACAAGTAAGACCGCCGCAATAAAATTCCGCGCCCGCGCGCTACGATTTGAAGCCCACCACGAGATGGGCGCGATGGGACTCGGGGAACGCCTCGCCGTCGCACTTGAGCGTGACAATATAAGTGCCCGCTGTCGGGATCGCCTCGGGCGGAATCACCGCTTTCAATTCGTTCCTGGAGATATAGGTCGTCGCGAGCGGCGCGCCGTTCAGCAAGACGCGATGGAACGGCCACATCCCGCCCTCGCCCCGGACCTTCAAGACCGTGGGACCGGACCCCTCGATGAGATAGAGCGGCGCTATCTCGAGGTCGAGCGGCAGGCTTTGGTAGGAATAGAACGACGGGATCGGATTTTTGTATTTATGAAATCCGATGTCCACGACCTTCCCGTCCATCACGACCAGCTTGACGTTCTGCGTCGCCCAGATGTCTTCCAGCGGGTCGCCTTCGATAATCGCCAGGTCCGCGACCTTGCCGGGCTCGACGCTGCCGTAGTCCTTGTCCCGCTTGAAAGTCCGGGCGACGTTGAGCGTGGCCGACTGGATTGCGGTCATCGGCGGCACGCCCGCCTCGACGTCCATCACCAGGGCCTGGTGGAGCAATAACGCCGCCATGCCGCGCGGCGGGTCGGAGCCCTCCTTCAGGAGGCCGCCGGCCTCGACGAAGCGCCGGATGAACTCGTTGGCCTTGTCGTAGCCGATCCGCGCCTGGTCGCGCTGGGCCGGCGTGTAGCGCTTCAATAACTTCTCGTAGGCGTTCTCGTTCACCGCGTGAACCGCGGCCGGGAGATCGGCGTCCGGATCTTTCGCGATCTCGATTTCCCTTTTGCGAAAGCGCTCGGCGCTGGGCGAAAAGGGGCGGAGCCACTTGGCGATCGTCGGCGTCCACGCCGCCCCGCGCTCGACCATGGCGCCGATCACCGCGGCGAAATTTTCCGTCTGGTAATAGGCGCCGGCGAGCTCCTGGTCGATCGCCCCGCCGAGCCGGTCCTCGGCCAGCCGCCGGCGGGCCGGGACGTAAGGGATCGAGCTGTAGCCGACCGACCAGATATGCTCGATCGAGTCGACGCCCGCGTCAACGGAGCCGGCGACGTCCCAGCTGTGGGCGGCCACCGGCATGCCGAGTCGGTGGGCCTCGTCGCAGGCGATTTTTACGAGATCCATGGAGAGGAACTCGTTGAGCTTTAAAATGTCGCAGCCGAATTCTTTTTTCCGTTGGACCGCCCGGCGCACCTCTTCCGGGGTGGTGACGATGATGTTGTCGCGGAAGGTGCGCGCGCCGAACGCGTCGTGCCCCGTGCCGACGCCGCCGATGGCGCGGCCCGACATCCAGATCCGCGGCCCGCGGATCTTCCCGAGCGCGGTGCCCTGTTTTTGCGCCTGGGTCCAGGGGCCGTCCTGGTAGGGCTCGATCGTGGCGCAGGTCGTGATGCCCAGATGGAGGTAGAGCTCGCCGTGAAAGTCCTCCAGGTGGCCGTGGCCGTCGATGAAGCCCGGGAGAACGGTCTTGCCCTTGGCGTCGATCACCTCGGCGCCGGCGGGAACGGCGACCGCGCCGCTCCGGCCGACGGCCTGGAACCGGCCGCCCTGGATAACGACGACGGCGTTCTCGACCGGCGGCCGGCCGGTGCCGTCGATCAGTCTGCCGCCCTCGACCACGAGCGCTTTTTCCGCCATGGGGCTCTTTTCCTCCCTGAACCCAACAATGTCAAACGCGGATCGGCAAAACGGCCCGATGTAAACGACGTGTAGCCCTCTCTTGTTGATCCGGGACCCCGGGTGTTAATATTTTTTTGGACCGTTCGCGCTGGGTCGAGCTCAACCAGGTAAGGAGCGGAGGCGGTGGAGCCAAAATCCTTCATTCTCACGATCAACGGGGGATCGTCGAGCATCAAATTCGCTCTGTTTCGCGCCGCGCGGGCTCTGGAGCGCGTTTTGTCCGGCAAGATCGAGCGCATCGGATCGGCGGACAGCGCGGTATCTCTGACCGACAGCCCGAGCGGCCGGAGCGAGCGCCAAAGCATTCCCGCGCCAGATCACGCCGGCGCGGTCGGACCTCTGATCGGACTCCTGCAAGAGAGAG
>DASWFA010000152.1:0-2456 GCA_036394475.1 Binatia bacterium | reverse complement strand
CGGCGAGCCCTATTTTTTCAAGCCGCCGCTCAATTTTTGGATCACCGCCGCGTTCTTCCACATCTTCCCCATGAACGCGTTCACGGCGTCGCTCGGCTCGGCCCTGTTCGGCGCGCTCACCGCGCTCATGGTCTATCTCCTCTGCCGCGTGATGTTTCCGGGATGGCGGCTGGCGTTCGCCGCGACGCTCGTCTTTCTCACGACGCATGAGGTTTTGCACTGGACGCGCGGCGTCCATCTGGAAACGGTGCTGACTTTCTGGACGATGGCCGGGCTTTTGGCCGCTTATCTGTCGGTCAAAAATCCCCTGGCCACCGTGGGCCTGGGAATCGCCGCCGGCCTCGGCTGGCTCGCCAAGGGGCCGCAGTGCCTCTATCCCGGCGGCGTCGCCCTGGTATTTTGGCAAACCGAGGGAGTGCTTTGGCGCCGGCTGTTCTCGATCTGGAGCGTCGCGACGGGCGCTCTTCTGGCGGCGCTCCTGGCGCCGTGGTTCTGGGTGCGCCTCCAGGAGGGGAGCGGCTTCGGCCAGGGTTATTTCGTCAAAGAGCTGGGCCACACCCTGTTCGGCCCCACCCAGCTGCACAACGGGCCACTTTTTTACCCGGTCACGCTCCTGGCGACCTATTGGCCGTGGCTGCCGTTCGCGCTGTTCGGATTTTTTCTGCTCGCGGGCGGCTGGCGGAGGTCTTCCGGGGCGCGTCTGTGGCTCATCTTCGCGGCCGTGCTGACGACGGTCATCATGGTCACCGCCGAGCGGCGCGGGCGCTATCTGTTCCAGCTCTACCCCGCTTTGTCGGTGGCCGCGGGCGCCGCGGTGGTTTTCGCCGCCGAGCGCTATCCGCGCGTGCTCCGAGGCCTGGTGATTCTCTCCATCATGGGCGCCTGCGGCCTGATGATCTTCGGCCGCAAAAACACCCTGCGGTCGGCGCCGACGCGCGACGCGCTCGCCGTGGCGCTCCGGCTGGAGCCGGGCGACCAGGTCCGGCTCACCGAAAGGACCGGGCGCGGCGGGAAATCCGATCCGAGCGTGGGGAAAATTCTCGGCTTCTACGCGCGGCCGCTGCTCAAAACGTGCGCCAGCCTGTGCGAAAAAGAGGCGGCCCCGGGCTCCCTCGTCATCGCGCGCGCCGACGAAGCGGAAGAGGTGGCCGCGCGCCTGAAGGGCCGGGTGGATTTTGCCAACAAGACGCTGGCGATCGTGAAAGTTCCGTAGGAGACCGGGGTGGGCAAAGTATTCGGCATCGGCCTCAGCAAGACGGGCACGACGAGCCTGCACCACGCTCTGGGGACGCTGGGGTTCAAAGGCAAGCACTACCCGCAGCGCCCGGAGCTGTTCGCCTGCGACTTCCGCTACTTCGACGATTACGACGCCGTGACCGACATACCGGTCGCGCCGTATTACCCGCAGCTCGACGAAGCCTACCCCGGCTCCAAATTCATCCTGACGGTGCGGGGCGTGGACGACTGGCTCCGAAGCATGGAAAACTGGTGGAGCCGCAGCCGCCGGCCCAACGATTTCATGATGCGGATGCGGCTCGCGGTTTACGGCGTCGGCTCGTTTCACCGGGCGCGCCTGAAATACGTCTTTGAAAAGCACGAGCGCGACGTGCGGGAGTATTTCAAAGATCGCCCGGGCGATCTTCTGATCCTCGACATCTGCGCCGGCGAGGGCTGGGATAAGCTCTGCCGCTTTTTGAACCGGCCCGTCCCGCCCGGCGAGTTCCCCTTGGTCGTTCCGGGCGGCAAGTCCGAAGGCCGTCCCTGAGCGAGCGCGCCGCGGCGGGCCCAACCCGATGAAGATATCCGTTGCCGAGGAGTTTGCCGCCGTCCCGCCGCGCGCAGGACTCGCCGGCTGGATAGCCAAGGCTCTGCCCGAGGGTTTGCTCGCCGGCTTTCTCGCCCACCCGGGCCATTTTTTCGCCGAGCCCGAGCAGGTCCTCAAAGACGACGTCAAGACGGCGGTCGTGCAAATAAGCCTCGCGGGGCCGGGCGGCGCGCCGCGGCGCATGGTCGCCAAAAGGTTCCGTTACGGGCTGCCGCTCCGCCGCCTGGGATTTCGATTCTCCGAGTCGCCCGCCCTGCGGTCGCTCAAGGGCGCCCTGCTTCTCAAGCGCCGGGGCTTTGACACTCCCGAGCCCCTGGCCGTCCTGGAATTCCGCGATTGGAAAAGGCTCGGGACGAGCTTTTACCTGGCGGCGGAGGTGGAAAACAGCTGCTCGCTCCGGGCCTTCTGGCTGGAGGTCGCGCCGGCGCTCGCAAAAAAAGAGCGCATCCGCATCGGCCGCTCGATCATCCGCCAGCTGGCGCGGCTCTTTGCCCGCCTGCACGCCGCGGGCATTTACCACGGCGACCTCAAGGGCAGCAACATTCTGATGCAGGACTGGAGGAGCGAGGACCGGCGCTTTTTCCTGGTCGACCTCGATCGGGTGAGCGAGCGGCGGCTTTCCCCGGGGAGG
>DASWFA010000151.1:0-4829 GCA_036394475.1 Binatia bacterium | reverse complement strand
GTATCGGGTGGCTAATCGACATTAAAATTGCAGGTCATAGAGGACAGGTCCTAGAGGAAAAGAGGCGCGCGAGACGGGATCTCGCCGATCGTAATCACTCCTTACACCTGTGCAGCGCCCAAATTGCGGCATCGATGTCTTGCTTTGTATAGGTGGTCGAAATTTCCCAATTGGTGAGTAACCATTCAAAGATAGGCTGCGCGATTTGTCTCCCCGGATCGGCGCCCTCGAAGAAATCTATCTTGGAACCGAGAGTCTCGCACCCGGTATTACCCGGACGTCCTTTACCAAAGGCGGCAGTCAAGCCAGCCTGAATCCCGATCACGAACGAGCAGGTTATTCCGTCGGAATCCCGGGTAAAAAGCCCATACTTCAAACACCAGCCGGTAAAATCGTCGGTTCGTTTGAGTTCGCGAAAAATCTGTGTGGTTCGCTTGAATTCGATAATCTGTGCATGGCCTGTGGCGGACCAGCAGACGAGCCATGCCGCGATTAGCCCGCCCCATCGCAACGCCGCGCTATCCCGGGTTTGCGATATTTTCCCCACGACGCCCTCCCGGCTTTGAGTTGACTTTTAGAGTCCCAGGAGATTTCGCGAAGTCCGCTCCGTGATCGCTTTGATGCGCGCGGGATCCGGCTGCTGCTCGATGACCGCGACGCCTTTTTTGAGCAGCCCCAGGCCGCCGCAGTAGTCCGAGCCGAACACGATGCGCTCTTCGCCCATCGTCTCCAGCAGAAATCCGAGCGTCCTCGCGCCGACGCCCGCCGTGTCGATCAAAAAATGGTCGAGCAGGATCTCCGAGTAGCTGCGCTCGTCGGCGCCTTTGTGCTTCCAGGAGAGCCGCTGGAGCAGCAGCGGCAGCCCGCCGCCGCCGCTGCGGATGACGATTTTCAAATCGGGATGGCGGTCGAACAGGCCGCCCGCGATCATGCGCAGGACGCTTTCGTTGACCGTCGCGTCCGCGACCACGCCGTAGACGACGCCCGCGCCGCCGTCTTCCAGGCGCGCGAGCGTCGGGTCGTCCGCCGACGTCGCGCCGTGGAGAAAGACCGGGAGCTTGAGCCCGGCGATCTTGGCGAAGAGAGGCTCCGCCTCCGGCGTGTCGAGCAGAAACGCGCCGTCCGTCTTGGGATAGAGCAGCACGGCGCGGAATCCTTTGGCGGCCATGCGCTCGATCTCGTCGACCGAAGCCCTGATGTTCTTCAGGGAAACCGCGATCACGCCGAGGAAGCGGCGGCCGTGCGGCGCGATGCGCTCGGCGATCAGGTCGTTGGACCGGCGCGTGATCGCCAGCGCCTGGTCGGCGGGCAGGCGATCGGCGTAAAGCCCCGCGCCCTGGCAGACGAGCTGAACGTCGATGCCCGCGGCGTCGAGCTCCCGCCTGCGGCGATCGAAATCGGGCGAATCGTACGGATCGGGAGAGGGCGCCTTACCCGTGAGCCTGACGAAGTCGTCCCCCAGCTCGGACGGGGTATGGTGCGAGTGCCAGTCGATCAGTGTCGGCATAAAAACTTCCCTAAGCCGGAATCTCCAGGTTGTAGAGCCTGGCGACGTTGGTGCAGACGAGCTTGGCCCGCCGCTCCGCCGGCAGGCCCCCCAGGTCGCGCTGGATCACGTTCCGCGAGTTGGGCCAGGTCGAGTTCTCGTGCGGGAAGTCGTTCGACCACATGCAGTTGTCCGCGCCCCACCATTCGAGGCAGTGCCCGCCCACCGAGTCGTTGAAAAAGGTGGCGTAGACCTGCCGCTTGAAATACTCGCTCGGGTTCTTGTCGATCGGCGGCGGATTGCGGTCCTTGAAGCGGTTGTAATAGTAGTCCCACTGCTGCAAGAGGAAGGGCAGCCAGCCGATCTCCGCCTCGACGACGACGATCTTCATGCGCGGATGGCGCTCGAGGATGCCGTAAAAAATCAGGTCGAAAAGGGCGTTTTCGTTGTCGAGCAGCTTCAAGTTGACGCTGCCGCGGTAGTGCTCGACGCCTTTCCGGCGGTTGGGGTCCTTGAAATAGCTGTGGCCGGTCAGGATGTGGAGGCTCACCGGCATGTCCAAGTCCTCCACCGCCGACCAGAACTTCTCGTAGTGGCTGGAGTGGAAGGGGAGATCGGGGTGCGGCACCTGCCAGATCGTGACGCCCTTCAGGCCGGCTTTCTTGGCGCGCTCCATCTCCCTGACGCCGTAGTCCACGTCGTAGAGCGGGATCGTGGCGCTGCCGATCAGCCGCTTCGGCGACGATTGGCAGTAGTCGATCAGCCAGTCGTTGTAAACCCGGAAGCAGGCTTCCTGCATGCGCGCGTCGTCGAGCCCGAACAGGCTCAAGGCGAGCGTCGGGTAGAGCACTTCGGCCGAGAGGCCGTCGGTCTCCATCTCCTTGATGCGCGCGCGCGGGTCCTGGCCGCCGGGATGCTTTTGAAAGCCCTGGCCGACGGGCAGGGGCTCGAAGCGCGGCGCGGCGGCGCGGAGCGCTTCCGGCACGCCCTTCTCCCAGAGGTCGTGCGGCTCCATCACGTGGGAGTCCGCGGAAATCAAGATTTCGTGGCCGTTGCTGTTTGCCATAACGCCTCCGCTCGGTATCCTTAATATATCCTCTAATTAGTCCAGCGTCATAAGCGTGTCAATCGCCCAAGCGGGTTGATGGGGTTCTTTGAGCTGATCGAGTTGGTTGGATTTTTGAGCCCAACCCGACACACCCAACAAACTCAATTAAACCTTGAGCGCATCGGGGTTGATGACGGCCGCCGTGTCGCCGCCGAAGAAGCTCAAGATGTTTTGCATCGCGTGCTGGTAGCGCTCGACGAGGATCTCGACGGTCGCGTAGCCGCGGTGCGACAGGAGCACGGCGTTGTCGGCGCGCCGGAGCGGGTGGTCCATCGGCAGCGGCTCTTCGTCGTACACGTCCAGGCCCGCGCCGGAGAGCCTGCCGCTCGCGAGCGCCTCGACGAGCGCCGCCTCCGAAACGATCGGCCCGCGCGCCGTGTTGATGAGGACCGCGCCCGGCTTCATCAGCGCGAACTCTTTGGCGCCGATCAGGCCGCGCGTCTGCGGGTTGAGCGGCACGTGGATGGAGACGACATCCGATTCCCGCAAGAGCCGCTCCAGCGGGACGGCTTCCGCGCCGGCCTCGCGGGCGCGCTCGGCGGTCAGAGTCCGCCCCGTCGCCAGGACGCGCGCGCGAAAGAGCGCGCCCATGCGCGCCACCTGCGCGCCGATGCGCCCGAGTCCCAGGACGCCGAGGGTCTTTCCTTCGAGCAGCCGCCCGGCGACCGCCGGCCAGCGCTCGCTCCGCATCCGGCGGTCGACTTCGGGGATGCGCCTCAAGACGGCGAAGATGAGGGCCGTCGCGAGCTCGAAGGTGGAGTTGCCCGTGTCGCTCGGCGTCACCGCGACGGCGACGCCGAGCCGGGTGGCGGCGGCGACGTCGAGATGCACGGTCGTGCGGCCGGTCTGCGAGATCAGCTTCAACGCCGGCGCGAGCGACAACTGCTTTTCGCCGAGCCGGGTGCGCTCGCGCATCAGCAGGACGGCGTGAACGCCGTCGAGCGCGCGCTCGAGCCCGGCGTCGCCCTCCAGCCGCTCTTGAAAGATCTTTACCTCGGCGCGCTTCTTGAGAGCCTGGTAAGCCGCCGCCCGGTCGGCCAGGCCTTCATAGTCGTCCAGCACGGCGACACGAAAAAGCCCGGGGTTTTTTTCCGCCACGTGAGCCTCCGCGAAGAGAATTCTCGACGGAGGAATTCTAGTCGAGGCGGGCCGCTCTGACAAGGGGTTTTACGGCGCCGGGGCCGGCTCGAAGATCAGGGCGTGATCGAAAAGTTGCCGCTGACGGGCGCGCAGGTTATCGGCTTGGGCGTGCAGACGCGGATCTGGGCCGTCGCGGCCGCCGCCCCCGACACCCGGAACGCCTGGCTGCCGTCGTTGGGCGTCTTCTTGAGGATCGTCGTAAACGTGGCGCCGCCGTTCCGCGAGAGCTGGACGTTGACGAAGTCGCCGCCGCCGGCGAACACCCAGCGGATCGTCTGCGTGCTGCCGAGGGTCCAGACGTCGCCGCTTTGCGGCGCGAGCACGGTGGGCGGCGGCGCGGTGTTGAGCAGGATGGATACGTTGTCGCTGTCCTGATTCGCCGCCGCCAGGTCCGGTCTCCCGTCGCCGTCGAAGTCCCCCGCGGCGAGAGCGCGCGGGTTGAGTCCAACGTCGAAAGGCGAGCCGAAGATGGTTGCAAGGGTAGCGGGGAACGCTCCGGCGCCGTCGCCGAAAAGAATCGTGACGTCGTTATCGCCGGAGTTCGCCACGGCGAGATCGAGCTTGCCGTCGCGGTCCAGGTCCGCGAGGACGACCGACGACGGCGCGGCTCCGGCCCCGAAGTTTACCGCCGCTCCGAAAGTGCCGTCGCCGACGCCGAGCAGGACCGAGACGTTGCCACTGCCATTGTTCGCCACGGCGAGGTCGAGCACGCCGTCGCGGTCGAAATCTCCGGCGGCGAGGGACGAAGGGCCGCTTCCGGCCGGGACGGGCGTGGCCGCCGTGAAGGTGCCGTTGCCGCCGCCTAAAAGAATCGTCACATTGTCGCTGCCGGAATTGGCCACCGCCAGGTCGAGCTTGCCGTCGCCGTTTAAATCCCCCACGGCGATGGAGGACGGCCCGCTGCCCGCCGCGATAGGCGACCCGGACGCCGCGGAAAAACCGCCCAGGCCGTCGCCCAGAAAAACAGAGACATTGTTGGCGGCGTTGTTGGCCACGGCGAAGTCGAGCTTGCCGTCGCGGTTGAAATCGCCGACGGCGACGGAGGACGACCCCGAGCCGGCGCTGATCGGGGTGCCGGCGGTAAACGCTCCCGCG
>DASWFA010000150.1:0-5963 GCA_036394475.1 Binatia bacterium | reverse complement strand
TGGGCAGCCCGGCGCACTACGAGGCGAAATACAAAGGCCCCGAAGGCATCGTCGTCGATATCGGCAAGTGGATCGGCACCGAGCCGGTCAAGAGCTAAAAAAAGTTGCGAGTTGCGGGTTGCGAGTTTCAAATCCGAAATTCGGCGCTTTCCATCTACGCCAGGTTTAATCTCTCTTTTGACGCCGGTCAAAAAGGTCTCAGAGGCAAGGCGCGCGAAGGTCCGCGAGCGAGGCGTACTCTTCTCGTACGTCGAGCGAAGCGTTTCGAGCGCAACGCAGCATATGAGCCTTTTTCACCGGCGTCACCGCATTTTGGAGGAGCTGTTGACGGTGGCGTGCAAGTTCTTGGCGAAATCGTTCGCCGCGGGCGTGTCCATCCCATAGGCGAAGCGGGCGTACTCCTTGACCGCGTGGACCGCCGGCAGCGGGATCTGCTTCATCTTTTCCACGAATTCCTTGACCCCCGCTTCCAGCTTATCGGCGGGAAAAACCCCGCTCACGAGCCCGAGCGCGAGCGCCCGGCGCGCGTCGATCTCCTCGGTCGCATAGACGAAATACATGAGAGCTTTTTTCGGCACGCGGTCGATCAGCGCCGACATCGCGATCGTCGGCATGATGTTGTGCGCCGTCTCCGGGAGCTGGAAGCGCGCCGTCTCGGCCGCGAGCGTCACGTCGCAGAGCGCCGCCAGCGCGCAGCCGAAGCCGACCGACCGCCCCCGGGCGACGCCGACGATCGGCGCTTTCGAGCGCCGGAAGGCGTCGTAGCAGTTGAAGATCGTCTCGCTCCGCGCGCGGAAGTCGTAGGCTTCGAGCGCCGGGCCGCGCTGCCCCATCGACTCGCGCCCCAGACAGAAATCCTCCCCCGCCGCCCGGAGCACGATCAGCCGCGACTCTTCGGCGGCCCTATCGATCAGCTCCGCCAATTCGCCCGCCATCGGATCGCTCAGGCGGTTGCCGGCCTCCGGGCGGTTCAGCGTGATCGTCGCAACGTCGCCGTCGCGCTCGAATTTGAACGCTTCAGACATGGGAGTCTCCTTTCAAAGCCTCTCTTGCAGCCAGTCGAGCATGTACGGGAGGTTGTGCGCCCAGTCATCGTGGCTGCAATGGACCCGGCCGGCGCCGCCCCCCTCGCCCTGGATTTTAAGCGTCTTGTCGGCGCTGCCGAGCGCCGCGAACAGGCGCCGCGCCCCCTCGACGCGCATCAGGCGGTCCTCCGCGCCGTGGGTGATGAGCGCCGGGCATTTTATTTTTTCCGCCGCGCCTTCCATCGTGAAGAGCCTCAGCCGCTCGCGCGCCTCGGCGTCGGTGACGCCGCCCAAGCCGCCAAGGATGCGCCGCACCGTCGGCTGGAGCGCCGGGCAATATAGATAGAGGTCGTCGAGCAGGCTGTAGCAGCCGGACCAGCAGACGAGCGCCTTGACGCGGGGGTCGAACGCCGCGGCGCGCGGCGCGTAGTAGCCCGCCATGCTGATGCCCATGACCGCGATCCGGTCGGGGTCGACCTCCGGGCGCGCTACGAGGTAATCGACGCAGGCCCGCGCCGGGACTTCGTAGTCGGGGCGCGTCGGAATGTTTTTGAGATAGTGCGACGAGCCCCGCCCCGGGGTGTCGGCGAGCAGCACCGCCCAGCCGCGCGCGAGCATCGGCCGGGCGCCGAAATAGATCTCCTCGGCGTAGGCGTCGGCGCCGCCGAGAAATAAAATCGCCGGCGCGCGGCCGGCTTTGGGACCGGCCGGGTGGCAGAAGTAGCCGTCATACTCCTCGGCGCCCGAGCGGACGGCGATCACCTCGATCGCCGGCCGGTGGAGCGCGGCGGCGGCGCGGAAATTTTCCCGCGCCTTCAAGAAGCGCTCTTTTTTCCGCTCCATCTCGTCCGCCGTGAGAAAGACGTCCGACATCCGGTAATACTGGTTGGCGGCGAAAAAATGGGCTGCCGCGGCCTCCGGGTGGCCCGCGGCGCGCGCCCGCACCGCCTCGGCCTCGGTCTTTTCGGCGAGCCCCAGCCAGCCGGTCTCCCAGCCGTCCCGGTCGCCCGGCTCGAGGCCCTCGCACAGCCGCGCGATGTCGAACAGGTCGCCGCCGCCCTGCTGCGCCTCGGCGGCGAGCCTCAGGACGTGAAACCCCCAGGGGTGGTCGGGGCGGAGAAAATTCAGCATGGATCTTCCGTAGCCGGCACCATGAAACTAGGCAAATCCGGCGCGGGCGTCAAGCAGGAACAAAAAGGCCCGCCCGGGTATTTTTCCCGGACGGGCCTTCATTCGACAAGAAGTTGTTGCGTTTAAAAAATCCGGTCCCAGAGGCGCCGGATGATGTTCGACTGCTCGATGTCCTGGCTCGAGATCAGATTGAATTTCCCCACCGGCTTGTCGCCCAGCGTGAGCGTGATCTCGCCCAGCTTGTCGCCTTTTTTGAGCGGCGCCCAGACCGGGCTGTTGAGCTGGACGGTGGACTTGACCGCCTTCTCGTCGGCGCGCTTGACGAGGATCTGCGCCGGGAGGCCGGCCACGGCGTGAAGCGTTTTGATCTGGCCGCCCTTGATGCGGGTCTCCTGCGTCACCGCCTCGCCGGGCTTCAGGACCGTGAGCATCTTGTACTCGGCGAATCCCATCGTCAGCAGGCGCGCCGCTTCGCGGAAGCGGATTTTATTCGTCGCCGAGCCGAGCGTCACCGCGATCAGCCTGAGCCCGTCGCGCTCCGCCGTGGCGGCGAGGTTGAACCCGGCCTCGTGGTACGATCCGGTCTTGAGGCCGTCGGCGCCGGGGAACCTGCCGATCAGATGGTTGGTGTTTTCGAGCACGAACCTGCCGTCGCGGAAAGTCTCCTTGGCGGTCGAGGACCACTTGAGGATCTCGGGATATTTGACGAGCTCGCGCGCCAGCATCGCCGTGTCGTAGGCGCTGGTCACGTCGGGCTGCTGGTTTTTTTCCGGCGGCAGGCCGTGCGCGTTGAAGTACTTCGTGTCCTTCAGCCCCAGCTCCTGCGCGCGCTGGTTCATCAGCACGACGAAGGCGTCGGCGTCGCCGGCGATCTTCTCGGCCACCGCCTCGGAGGCGTCGTTGGCCGAGTGGATGACGATCGCCTTCATCATATCCTCCAGGGAAAACCTTTCCCCCTGTTTCAAATAGACCTGCGAGCCGCCCATCTTGCTCGCCCGCGCCGACACCTCGACCGGCTCGTCCAGCTTGAGCGCGCCCTGCTTCAACCGTTCCATGACGATCAGCATGAGCATCATCTTCGTCAGCGAGGCCGGCGGCCAGGGCTTGTGGACGTCCTGCTCGAAGAGGATCTGCCCGCTCCGGGGCTCCATCAGGAGGCCGGCGACGAAAGCGGGTTGATTGTCCTCGACGACTTTTTGCACCGCCCGCTGCACGCGGCGCGCCTGCGCGCCCGCGCCGGCGGCGAACAGCGCCTGGGAAAGAAAAACGATCGCGAATAAAACGACGGCCGAGCGTTTCATAGAGAGAAAATCCTCCTCGAAATGAATTTTCGAGTCGGATTTTACGCGATCGCGCCGCGGCTGGCAAGTTTTTTTTCGGGCGCCGCGGCGGCCGCCCGGGGCTCCTTGCAACGGGGCCAGGCGGGGTGCATCCTTGGAGCGTGGACCGCTCCCCGATCACCCGGCGGGCTTTTCTCGCCGCCGCCGTGCTGGCGCCCGTCTTTTTATATCCAACGAAGGCCTTCGCCGCCTCCCGCGCGGAGCCGACGCCGGCCTGCGGCGCCGGGACGGCGACGCCGCCGCAGACCGAAGGGCCGTTCTTCAAGCCGCGCTCGCCCGAGCGCAAATCGCTCGTCGAGCCGGGCGTCCAGGGCGCGGCGATCGTCGTCGAGGGGCGCGTGCTCTCGACCGGATGCAGGCCGGTCGCGGGCGCGCTGGTCGATTTCTGGCAGGCGGACGCGAGCGGGGCGTACGACAACAGCGGCTTCAAGCTCCGCGGCCACCAGTTTACCGACGGCGCGGGAAGATACCGCCTCGAGACGATCGTGCCGGGGCTCTATCCCGGCCGGACGCGTCACTTTCACGTGCGCGTCCAGGCGCCGGACCGCCCGGTTTTGACCACCCAGCTCTATTTTCCCGGCGAGCCGGGCAACCGGCGCGACGGAATTTTCAATCCCAGGCTGCTGCTCGAGCTGCGCGACTCGGACCAGGCGAAGACCGGCAGGTTCGACTTCTTGCTCGACCTCGGCTGAGCGCGCCGGTTTATTTTTTCTTCGCCTTGTACTTTTCGATCTCGCCCTTCAAGTCCTCGTACTCCTCGCATCTGCCGAACCACGGACAGGCCTTGGAGAGCGCCTTCAGCTCATTCTCGGCATCGGCGAGCCGGTCGGTTTCGAGGTAGAGCTCGCCCATGTATTCGTGCGCGCCGCGATGGCCCGGGTCGAGCTTGAGCGCCGCCTGGTAATGCTCCAGCGCCTTGTCGTACTGGCCGAGCTTGCGGTAGCTGTAGCCGAGGAGGTTCTCGACGTCGGCGTCCTTGGGCGTCTCCCTGGCGGCCTGCGTGAGCAGCCCGACCGCGGCCTTGAAGTCTTTGGCCTCGACCGCCTTGCGGCCCGCCTCGAACTTGGCCGACTTCGGCTTCTCGCTGGACCTTTCAAAATCGGCGCGCGCCGGCCCCTCGACGAGGACGATAGAGAGAAGAACCGTTAAAAGGTAAAGCGACTGTTTCATAGCCGTCTCCTTCCGTCGGGCCCGCCGTCAACTTCGCATCTAGCGCCCCATCTCTTTCAAGACCTCTTCCGCGATCGAAGCGTCGATCACCTGATCGACCGTCATCGTCTTGGGGATGAGGCCCGCCTTGCGCTCCATGTCGAGCAGGTTCTCCACCCCGGCCTGGTCGACCCGGCCGTCCCTGCTGTAGGCGTTGACCACGATGGCGTAGGTGTCGCGCGCCAGCGCGGCGTCCATCGCGAAGCGCCTGCGGATGATCTCGGTCGAGCCCGCCGCGTCGTCGCGGAGGCTGCGCAGCGCCTCGATCTCGGACTTGAGGACGCGCTTCACCTGCGAGCGGTTCTGTTTCAACTTGTCCACCGTCGTCGAGAGGCCCGCGAGCGGGAACGAGACGATATCGGCGGCGTTGGCCAGCACCGTGAACCCCTCCCGCTTCATTATGATGGAAAACGGCGGCGCGACCAGGATCGCGTCCACCCGCCGCGCCTTGAACGCCTCGACCACGAACTTCTCCTCGCCGATGGCGAGGAACTTGATGTCCTTGTCGGGATCGACGCCGAAGTGCTGGAAGAGCAGCCGCCCGCTGATCTGGTTGGTGCCGCCGATGCTGGTGACGCCGACGACGCGGCCCCTGAGCTCTTTGACGCTCTTGATCGAGGGATGGGCGATCAGGCTGAAAAACGGCGCCTTGATGCTGTTCGAGAAGGCGCGCACCGGCGCGCCGCGCGCCGCCGAGCGGATCGCCGAGCCGAACACCTCGGCGTAGTCCACGTCGCCGCTGAGCAGCGCGGCGATGTTGACCGCCGGACGGGCCTGGATCAGCTCGGCGGCGAGGCCGTTCCGGGCGTAAAAGCCGCGGTCCTTGGCGATGAAGGCGGCGAGGAACGTGAGCGAGTTGTTGGCGTAGGTGACGCGGATCTTCTCCTGCGCGGCGGCGAGCGCCGGGAGCAGAAAGAAGAGAAGGAAAAAAGCCAGTTGTCGAATCGCGTTCTGCATGGAGCGGACTTTATAATCACCGGCGAATCGGCGTCAAGCCTCGACCAAAATCAATGGCAGGCTTTCGCATTCAGCGGGCTTGACATGGGCGCCGCGAATCCATAAAGTCGCTGAAATTTTCATACCGCGGGAGGCGACACATGTCGAGAAGACACCTGACGGCTTATGCGATTATCTCCGCCCTGCTTTCCATCCTGGCGGCCGGAGACTCCTACAAGGTCAAGGCGGGAGCGCCGCCGGTGCTCACCGGCACCTGGGTCGGCCAGCTCCAAACCCTGCAATCTTTTGACAGCCCGTTTTT
>DASWFA010000149.1:0-4066 GCA_036394475.1 Binatia bacterium | reverse complement strand
CCGCCTCGAGCATGCGCATGAGCCAGTAGAGCGCGGCGTCCGGATCGCTGCCGCGCATGCTCTTGATGAAGGCGGAGATGACGTTGTAGTGCTCTTCGCCCCCCTTGTCGTAGAGCAGGGCCTTTTTTTGCAGCGCTTCCTGGGCGCGCGCGAGATCGATCTGTTTTTTGCCGTTCGCCTGGCGGACGAGGCCGGCGGCGGTCTCGAGCGCGTTCAGCGCGACGCGGGCGTCGCCCTGAGACTGCTCGACGAGAAACTCGCGCGCCTCCGGAGTGAGGTCGAGCCCGGCGCCTCCCAGCCCTTTTATCTTGTCCGTGAGCGCGCGGTCGATGATCGTGCGGATGTCGTCCGGCGAGAGAGTCTGGAGCACCAGCACCTGCGAGCGCGAGAGCAGCGGGGAGATGACCTCGAAAGAGGGGTTCTCGGTCGTCGCGCCGATCAGGACCAGCGTGCCGCGCTCGACGTGCGGCAGGAAATTGTCCTGCTGCGCCTTGTTGAAGTGGTGGATCTCGTCCACGAAGAGCACCGTGCGCTTGCCGAGGCGCTGGAGCCGCTCGGCCTCTTCGATGATTTTTTTGAGCTCCTTGACGCCGGAGGAGACCGCGGAGAAATGCACGCAGCGCGCGCCGCCGGAGCCGGCGAGAATCTGCGCCAGGGTGGTTTTCCCGCTGCCCGGAGGCCCCCACAGAATGAGCGAGCGCAGCTCGCCCGCGGCGGCCAGCTCGCGGAGCAGCTTCCCCGGGCCGAGCAGGTGCTGCTGGCCGACGAATTCGTCCAGGGTCGAGGGGCGCATCCGCTCCGCCAGCGGGGTCGCGCGGGCGGGCTCGCCGGCGGCGCCGGTGTCGAACAATTCCATTGCCGATATGCTAGCACAGATTTCCCGGCAAGGTGTAGGCGCGGCCTTTTTGAAATAAAACCCCGGTTGGGGTATAGGGGAGCGGGACGGCGAAATGGAAAGAGAGCGGAAAGACCCCTCGTTTTTAGACGAAACGCCCCGCACGGTGCTCGAGCCGGGCGCTTCGGTGTCGGGCAAGCTGGTCTACGACTCGCCGGTAAAGATCGACGGCCGCTTCAAAGGGGAGATCAAGGCGAGCGCGCTGCTGGTGCTGGGCCCCGAGGCCGAGGTCGCGGCGAAGATAGCGGCCGGGCAGCTCCGCATCGAGGGGAGCCTCATCGGAACGGTGCGCGTGAGCGGCTGGATCGAAATCATGCCCGGCGGGCGCTTTCAGGGAGAGATCGAGAGCGGCCGGCTCAAAATCTACGCCGGCGGAGTGTTCGAAGGCAAGGCGAACTTGGGCCCGTCTCAGTTTCCATCCTCTTCGTAAAGGCGGGCGCTTTTCCCCGATCTTTCCCGCAGATAATAGAGCTTGGCGCGCCGCACTTTGCCGCGGGAGACCACCTCCACTTTGTCGACGCGCGGCGAATGAAACGGGAAAATGCGCTCGACGCCGATGCCGTAGGAGATCTTCCGCACGGTGAAGTTGGCGCGGTTGCCCCTGCCGGAGATCCGGATCACGATGCCCTCGAAGACCTGGGTGCGCTCTTTTTCACCCTCGACGACTTTTACGTGCACCCGGACGGTCTCGCCCGGGCGCAGCTTCGGGGCGTCTTTTTTGCTTTGCTCGGATTCGAGCTGATCCAAAGTATGCATCGGTCTCTCCTTTGATTCCCTATTAATTCCCCAAGAGGCGGTCCAGAATAATGGCCGCCGCCGAGCGGACCGACAGGTGATTGTAGTCTGTTCCGCCTTCGATCGGCTCGAGGATGTAGTCTGATCGCGCCAGGACTTCTTCGGTCAGGCCCCAACCGGTTCCCAGAAGGATTAAAAAAGGCGCAGAATCCACTTGTAGCATGTTCCGGAACCGAGCGAAAGGGGTTCGATCCGGGCCCTTGCGGGCCGAAGTCACCGCGATTTGCGGCATTTGGCCGCACTCGCGCTCGACGTCGAGGATCACGTCGTCCAGCGTGTCCGTCACGCGCGCCAGCGCCAGGGCCTCCTTCCGCGTGTGGTTGTATTCGGCGCCGTAGCCCGTCTCCCAATGGGCCATGATTTTGAGCGCCAGCTTCTTGAGCGCCTTGACCGGCGTGACGACGTAGAATCCCCTGAGGCCGTAAGTCTTCGCCGCGCGCGCGATGTCGTGAATGTCCATGTTGGTCACGGCGGTGGTGACGACCTGGCCGTTTTTGTCGTAGACCGGATGGTGCAAGAGAGCGATGTAGATCCGGCCGGTCCTGGCGCGGCCGGACTCTTTGTCTCCGGGCGCGAGCGGCGCCTTGGCGAGGAGGTCGGGCCGCCGCTCGCGGGTGAGGCTCACGCTCTGCTCCCGGCGCCATTTCTGGATGCGTTCGTGATCGCCCGAGACGAGCACCTCCGGAACTCTCATGCCCCGGAACTCCTCCGGCCGGGTGAACTGGGGATACTCGAGCAGGCCGTCGCTGAAAGAGTCCTCCTCCGGCGATTTGGCGTTGCCGAGAACACCCGGAACGAGTCGCGCCACCGCGTCGATGACGACCATCGCCGGCAGCTCGCCGCCGCTGAGCGTGTAGTCGCCGACCGACAGCTCCTCGTCGACGAACGCCTTGACCCGCTCGTCGATGCCTTCGTAGCGGCCGGAGACCAGAATCAGCTCTTCTTCCCGCGCGAGCCGCTCCGCCTGGGCCTGATCGAAGAGCCTTCCCTGCGGGCCGAGCAGAATGACGCGCGGGCGCTTCAACCCCTTTTTCGCGTCCTCGATCGCCGCGACCAGCGGCCCGGGCTTCATCACCATGCCCTGCCCGCCGCCGTAGGGGGCGTCATCGACCGTCCGGTGCTTGTCCGTCGTGTAGTCGCGCGGGTCGATCAGGTTGACCGAGATGAGCCCCTTCTCCGCGGCCTTTTTGAGAATGCTGTGGGCCAGCGGCGAGTCGAACATCGGCGGAAAGATCGTTATGACGGTAAATTGGACCATAGAAATCGCGCAGACAATTCTAGACGGAAGGGAAGGGGAAGTCTAACGGCGGCCGAAAAAAGAAAAGTCTAGGTCCGTCGCCGCCAGGTATCCGGGTGACGATGCAGATGCAGCACGGCAAGGACGACTACGCGATCGGTCTCGGCTACAAAATAGATGCCGTAGGGGAAATGGAGCAATAGGGCCCGGCGCACACCGGTTTTTACTTGTGGAAACTGATGGGGGCTTGCAACGACTCTATCCAAAACCTCCCTTAGCCCGTTCAAAAAGCGGTTTCCTAAGCCGGATTGTTGCCCCTCATACCATAACGCCGAGCTTTCGATGTCCAGCTCCGCCTCCGGTCGAACAACCAGACGCAGTCCCATCAGTCCGAAGATGAGCCGCTAAGCTTGCGCCGTATTTCCTTTTGAATTTGCTCCCAGACTTTTCCTTCGGCGGGTTTATCACGGTGGGATTCCAGCCGTTCATCGAGGATGCGCGAGTGCCACTCGGGAACCGGGATGTCTTTGGGACTAGCCGCTATGCGGTCCCAGAGGGACTGCACATATTCGATTTTGTCTTCTATGGAAAGTTCGTCGAAACCAGGCGGTGGATTGGGTATAGCCTTGGCCATGTGCCTATCCTCCAAAGAGAAATGTACGCCAAAGCTAGAGAAGAAACAATCGCAATGGGACGGTCGATCATGTTTAGCTTTATAAGAGCCTGCAACAGGCCCCTGACAAATTCATCGCCCTTACCTCTGTGCCACGGCATCCAGCGTCTAGTGGTAGCAATCGCGCGTATCATCCAATTTATCTATCAATTTATCTATCTTGAGTGCTCTCAGGAATTCGATTTAGTTCTTCAGAGGGATGGCCGCCGCCGACCAGGCTGCGGTGAAATTACCGCGGGTTTCGTCATAAGTCACGAGTATCACGTGGTAACTGTGTACGTATCCGCCTTGCTCGTAATGCAGCAGGTAATAGCCGGGAATTCGCGCCGCCCAAATCAGTCATCTTCGCGGCAAGCTCGGGTCCACGATAACATCGGTGACTTGAAACGCCTCGCCGGGATCAGCCAGGCGAAATTCATGTTCTGGCGCGATCGTTGCGCATGCCTGTATAACCGCTGCGGGAATA
>DASWFA010000148.1:0-5439 GCA_036394475.1 Binatia bacterium | reverse complement strand
GCTGATGGATCTTCGAGCATGACAGGCCGCTCGAAAAAACGGATTCCCGGGCTATGGCTGGCCGCCGTCTGCGCCTGGTGCGCGGGCGGCGGCCTTTTCTTTGCCGCGCCCGAACTCTCTTCCGCCGACGTCTCCCAGTCGGCGCCGGACCTCGTCGGCCTGGCGAAAAAATTAAAGCCGATCGTCGTCAACATCTCGACCGTCCAGCCGGCCGCCCAGGGCGGCCGGCGCCCCGAAAACGGCGAGCCGCAGGGCGACGTTTGGGGCAGACTGTTCGGCAGCCGCCGCGACCCGACGCCGTCGCGGAAGAGCCTGGGCTCGGGCTTTATCATCGAGCGCGACGGCACCATCCTCACCAACTATCATGTGGTGGCGAACGCCGAGAAGATCCTGGTGCGGCTCATGGACGGGAGCGAGCTAACCGCCCGGCTGGTCGGCAAAGACTCCAAGACCGATATCGCCGTCATCAAAGTGGACGGGCGCGCCAATCTCGCCGCCGCCGCGCTCGGCGATTCCGACAAGCTGGAAGTCGGCGAATGGGTGATGGCGATCGGCAACCCCTTCGGCCTCGACAGCACCGTGACTTCGGGCATCGTCAGCGCCAAGGGGCGCCATCTCGGCGCCAGCGCCTACGACGATTTCATCCAGACCGACGCCTCGATCAACCCGGGGAACTCGGGCGGGCCGCTCATCAACATGCGCGGCGAGATCGTCGGGGTCAACGCCGCGATCCTGAGCGGCAGCGGCGGCAATGTGGGCATCGGCTTCGCCACGCCCATCAACCTGGTGAAGGAGCTGCTGCCGCAGCTGAAGCAAAAAGGGTCGGTCAGCCGGGGCGCGCTCGGCATGGCGGTGCAGCGGGTGACGCCGGCGCTGGCCGAGTCTTTCGGCCTGGACAAAGGGCGCGGCGCGCTGGTGTCGTCCGTGGTGAAAGGCGGGCCGGCGGAAAAAGCGGGCATCAAAGTCGGCGACGTGGTGACCGCCTACGACGGCAAAGAGATCAAGGACGCCGACGACCTGCCGATCATGGTCGCGCGCACGCCGGTCGAAAAGACCGTGACCGTCAAGGTCGTGCGCGAAAGGAAAGAGATGACCCTGCCGGTGGTGATCGGCGAGCTGAAGGACGACAAAGAGCCGCGCCCGGGCGGGAGAAATTCCACGGGGTGAGCGCGGCTGCCGTAAAACATCACGCCTGGCTTTACGATTCTCTTCATTCCCTCAATTTGGCTGCCTCCATCCGCCGCTCTTTCCCCGGTTGACACGGCTTGGGAAGAGCGAATAGTCTTTTAGCGGCCAGCGGGCTTTTCCCGATCGCAAAAAAGGAGGCTACGGATGAAGGTCATCGATGCCGACGGGCACATCGTAGAGAAGGACAACGATATCAGGGCCTATCTGCCCGAGCCCCACTCCAGCCGGCAGGGGGCGCTCCTGCCTTCGGAGGGGCTCGACACGAGCATGGGCGGGCGGCTCGGCGGGCGCGAGCACGCCGACGTGCCGACGCGCCTCAAAGACATGGACACGGAGGGCATCGACACCTCGGTGTTGTTTCCCACCGGCAGCTTTTCGGTGACCCGATTCATCGAGCGCGACTACGCCGTGGCCTACGCGCGCGCCTACAACGATTTCATCGCCGACGTGTGCAAGCAGAGCCCGCGCCTCAAGGGCATCGCCCTGCTGCCGCTCCAGGACATGGACGCCTCGGTGGACGAGCTGGAGCGGGCGATCGGCAAGCTCGGCCTCGCCGGCGTCGCGGTGGCGACGCAGGGCATGAAGGAGCACCTGGGCTCCGAGCGGTTCTGGCCGCTCTACGAGGAGATCCAGCGGCTCGACGTTCCGTTCTGCGTGCACAACCGGCGCGTGGGGCCGGCGGGCGACAACCGCTTCGACAGCTTTCTCTACATGCACACGATCGGCCGGCCGGTGGAGACGTTCATCCAGTTCGCCGGGCTGATCTACGGCGGCGTGGCGGAGAGATTCGCCAAGCTCCGGATCGGCTTTCTCGAATGCGGCGTCGGCTGGGTGCCCTACTGGATGGAGCGGATGGACGAAGAGTGGGAAAAGCGCGGCAAGGTCGAGGCGCCGCTGTGCAAGAGGAAGCCGAGCGAGTACGTCCGGCACGGCAACTGGTTTTTCGCCGCCGAGCCGGAGGAGGAGATGCTGCCCTACGTGATCGAGCGCATCGGCGCGGACAAGATCCTGTTCGCCTCGGACTATCCGCACTGGGACGGCATGTTCCCGCGCGTGGTCTCGACGATCCGCGGCCGGACCGACATCCCGGACGGCGCCAAGGAGAAGATTCTGGGCGAGAACGCGGTCCGGTTTTACGGCTGGGGCCGGTGATGAAAAAGCGCGCCGGACTTTTTCTCCTGCTGGCCGCCCTCGTTTGGCTGCCCGTCTTATCCGGCGCGGCGGAGCCGCCGCGCAAGATCCGCATGGCCTTCACCTCGCTCTCCGGCTCGATGGCGCCGCCGTGGGCGGCGCGGGAGGGCGGGCTCTTCGCCAAGCACGGCCTCGAGGTGGAGGTGATCGCCACGCCGAGCGGCGTGGAGGGGATGAACGCGCTGATCGCCGGCGAAGTCCAGTTTTTGCACATCGCCGGGGGCACGACGGTCTCGGCCGCGGTCGGCGGCGCCGACGTGACGATCCTCGCGACGATGGTCGGCACGTTCGTGCAGAGCCTCGTGGTCCGGCCGGAGATCGAAAGCGCCGAGCAGCTCCGCGGCAAGGCGCTGGGGATCAGCCGCTTCGGGACCTCGATCGACACCGGCGCGCGCATCGCGCTGCGCCATTTCGGCCTGGCGCCGGAAAAAGACGTCGCCATCGTCCAGATCGGCTCGGTGGAAGCGATCATCGCCGCGATGCAGGGCGGCCGCGTGCACGCCGGCATCCTCTCCTATCCGTCGATCAGCCGGGCGAAAAAACTGGGCCACCATGTGCTGCTCGACATCGCGGCCATGGGGCTTCCCTACGCCTCGACCGGCATCACGACGACGGGGAAGGTGCTCCGCGAGCAGCCCGATCTGGTCCGGCGCTACGTCACGGCGCTGGTCGAGGCGATCGCGCGCATGAAAAACGACAAGCCCTTCGCCACCAAGGTCATGGGAAAATATCTCCGCCTGAGCGATCCGGAGCTGCTCTCCGAGGCGTACGATATTTACGTGCAGAAATATCTGCAGAAAGTGCCGCTGCCGACGGTGGACTCGGTCAAAGCGGTGCTCGACGAGCTGGCGCCGAGAAATCCCAAGGCGCAGAAGGAAGACCCGAAAAGATTTTTCAACGACGCCGTCGTGCGGCAGCTGGAGTCGAGCGGCTTCATCGACAAGCTGTACCGGTAACGCCTTTTCGTTCCCTTAAATCCACAAGCGGCCGACCGGGCGCGCCGAAGGGGCGAGGCGGGAGCCCGCAGACGTAGGGACGCAGCGGCCGGCGAAGCACAGCCTCAAGGAATAAAAACGCAGGCCCTCAAGCCGCCGGCCCATCGGCCGCGGGCGGGAAGCCTCGCCCCGAGGCGCGCCATGACCCGTACAAATTGACTCGCCGTGAAATAGCCTGTTATAGATTCTACTTCGAGACGAGGGAGGTGCTTTCATGCGCATTATCGACGCCGACGGCCACGTGGAAGAAAACCCGGCCACCTTCAGCGACGCGTATTTCGACCCGGCGCTGCGCGCCGACCGCCCGCGCGTCATCGGCATGGACGGGCTCGCCTACTGGATGATCGACGAGCAGCTCTTTCCGCGCCGCGTCGGGCGCGGCTGCCACAACCTGGGCACGCCGGTGAGCTACGAGGGGAAGCCGACCAAGCACGCCGCGCGGAAGCCCGACAGCCTGGAGAGCATGGAGCTCTCCGACCTGGGCGCGCGCCTTAAAACCATGGACGAGGAGGACCTCGCCGTCCAGGTGCTCTACCCGACGCTGTTTCTCGCCTATCCGCTCAGCTCGAACCCCGCGCTCGTCACGGCGATGTGCGCGTCGTACAACCGCTGGCTCGGCGACCGGCTGGCGGGCCACGCGCGGCTCAAATGGGTCGGCGTCGCCAACCTCGACGACGTCCCCGCGGCGGTCAAGCAAGTCCGCGAGGCGAAGCGGTTGGGCGCGGTCGGCATGATGGTGCTCGGCACCGCGGGCGACCGGCTGCTCGACGACGAGAGCCTGCTGCCGTTCTACGAAGCGGTGGCGGACGAGAACCTGGCGCTGGCGGTGCACGTCGGCTGGGCCAGCCCGGCGATCAACAACCTCTTCACCCACATCTATCCGTCCGGCGTCATCGCCTTTCTCATGCCGGTGCTCATGGGCTTCGTCTCGCTGATGAGCGGCGGCGTGCTCGACCGCTTTCCCAATCTCCGCGTCGTGTTCCTGGAGGCGGGCTGCCAGTGGATTCATTTTATCCTCGACCGCCTGGCGCACCGCTTTCAGCATTCGACGAAAAATCTCTCGCACGTCGTCTCCGCGACCGCGCCCAGACAGGCGCTGCCGACGATGGAATACGTCCGGCGCGGCAATCTCTACTTCAGCGCCGAGGTGGAAGACACGCTCTTGCCGCAGGTGCTGGAGCTCATCGGCGATAAGCAGATCGTCTTCGGCTCGGACATGCCGCACGGCGACCGCGAGCGCTTCGCGGCGCGCGAGCTTTTGGAGCGGAAGGATGTCGGCGCGGCGGCGAAGGCGGATATTCTGGAAAACAACCCGCGGCGGCTCTACCCGCTAGGGTAGCTTCCAGAGGTAGAGGGTGTGCAGGTGTCCCAGGTTTTTGTCGGCGACCTTCTCGACCCCGGCCGGCGGCCAGCCCTCGATGCCGAAGTCGTGCGAGACGACGCGCGCGCCGGGCTTGAGCCTGGCGAGCTGGGGCTTCAGCTTGAAATTGAACTCCGGCAGCATGTAGAGCGTGACGATCGAGGCTTCCGAGATGTCGGCGGCGAACGCGTCCGCTTCGCGGAACTCCGCGAGGTGCGCGACGCCCTCGACGCGCGCGCGGTCGCGCGCCTTCTCGACCAGGTCGCCGTCGATCTCGATGCCGACGGCGCGGATGCCGTATTTTTTCGCCGCCCGGACGACGATCCGGCCGTCGCCGCTGCCGACGTCGTACAGCACGTCGCCGCTTTTCACTTCCGCCAGCTCCAGCATCCGGTCGACCACCTCCGGCGGCGTGGGGACGAACGGCACCTCGCCCGCCGTCCAGAGCGGCAGATCGAGAAGCGCGCAGCCGGAAAGACACAGGCAGAAGAGCGCGCTTATGCGCCGGGTCGTCTTCATGTTGGAAGCGTCTTTATAGGGCCGGGACGATGTTGCAGTCAAACGGACCTGCCGGCTTGACAGCCGCCGCTCTCTCCGCCTATCTAGAAACAGTTCAAGTGGATTTTTATTAGGCGATTTTTAAAGGAGGCGCCATGGCGGTCTGGGACGATATTCTAACCGAGCGCGACAAAGAGGTCTTCGCCA
>DASWFA010000147.1:0-5823 GCA_036394475.1 Binatia bacterium | reverse complement strand
GCCCAGATATTTCTTCACCAGGTCGGGATGGTTATGCACCGCCTCGGAGAACGAGCAGAAGATGATCCCGAGCTCGCCGAGCTTCTCCTTGAAGGTCGTCGCCACCGAGACGCTGTCGAAAACCGCGTCGACCGCCACGCCGGCGAGCCGCTCGCGCTCGCGGAGCGGGATGCCGAGCTTCTCGTAGGTCTCCAGGATCTCCGGGTCGATCTCGTCGAGGCTCTTGGGCTTGTCGGAGTTCGACTTCGGCGCCGAGTAGTAAATAATGCTCTGGTAGTCGATCGGCGGATAGTGGATGTTGGCCCACTTCGGCTCCGCGTCCGACTTGGCCAGCTTGGCCCAGTGGCGGTACGCCTTGAGGCGCCACTCCAGCATCCACTCGGGCTCGTTCTTCTTGGCCGAGATGATGCGGATGATGTCTTCGCTCAGGCCCGGCGGTATCGCCTCGGACTCGATGTCGCTGATAAAGCCGTACTTGTACTCGCGGTCGGCGAGCGCCTCTACTGTGTTTGCCTTAGCCATCTTTCCTCTTTGCCTTAAACCATGAACGACGTGCCGCAGCCGCAGGCGCGCTTCACGTTCGGGTTCTGGAAGACAAAGCCCGACTGCATCAGCTCTTCCTTGTAGTCGAGCTCGGTGCCGTTGAGATACAGCAGGCTTTTCATGTCGACTAAAATCTTCGCCCCGTCCTTCTCGAAGATGCGGTCGCCCGGCTTCTGGGCGTCGAGGTCCATTTTGTATTGCAGGCCCGAGCAGCCGCCGCCCACGACCTTGAGGCGAAGCCCCTCTTTTTCTTTTTTTTCTTCCGCCGCGAGGAGCTGCTTGATCTTCTCCGCGGCGCTTTCCGTTATGCTGACTCCAACCATGGTTATCCTCCGAACCTTACGAAGCCTGCCGGGCCTTGCGCGCTTCCCGCTTCGACGCTTCGTAGAGCGGCGAGAGCCGGCGCAGCCGCTCGACCTCCTCGGCCACCCGCTCGATCGTGTAATCTATCTCTTCCGCCGTATTGAACCGGCCCAGGCCGAAGCGGATGGAGGAATGGATCAGATTTTCCTCCATGCCGAGCGCCCGGAGGACGTGCGACGGCTCCAGGCTCGCCGACGTGCAGGCCGACCCGGACGAGAGCGCGACGTCTTTCAGCGCCATCATCAGCGACTCCCCTTCCACGTAGGCGAAGCTCAAATTCATATTGCCGGGCAGCCGCTCCGCAGGATCGCCGTTGACGTAAATCTCGTCGAGCCGGCCCAAAAGACCGTCTCTCAGCCGGTTTCTAAGTTCCACCAGCCGGCTTGTTTCCTCGGCCATTTCACCGGCCGCGATTTCCGCCGCCCGGCCGAAGCCGACTACTCCGGGCACGTTGAGCGTGCCGGAGCGGAGCCCGCGCTCGTGGCCGCCGCCGTCGATGATCGGTTTTAAATTCACTTTGGGCCGCTTCGAGCGGACGTAAAGCGCGCCCACGCCCTTGGGGCCGTACATCTTATGCGCCGAGATCGACAGCAGGTCGATGCCCATCTCTTCGACGTCGAGAGGGATTTTCCCGACCGCCTGCGCGCCGTCCGAGTGAAAGACGATGCCCCGCTCCTTGGCGAGCCGGCCGATTTCCTTGATGGGGTGGATCGTGCCGATCTCGTTGTTCGCCGCCATGAGAGAGATCAGGATCGTTTTTTCCGTGAGCGCGGCGCGAAGCCGGTCTAGGCTCAGCGCCCCGGCGCGGTCGACCGGCAGATAGGTCACGCTGTAGCCGCGCCGCTCCAGCCACTTGCAGCTGTCGATCACGGCGCGGTGTTCGGTGGCGCAGGTGACGACGTGGTTGCCCTTGTCTTTGTAGGCCTCCGCCGCGCCCTTGATGCCGAGATTATCCGACTCGGTCGCCCCGCTGGTGAAAATAATCTCCCTGGCGGAAGCGTGGATCAGCCGCGCGATCTGCTCGCGCGCCTGGTCGACGGCGGCCTCGGCCTCCCAGCCGAACGCATGGTTCCGGCTCGCGGCATTGCCGAATTTTTCTTCGAAATAGGGCAGCATCGCGGCCAGCACCCGCCGGTCGAGCGGCGTGGTCGAATGGTTGTCTAAGTATACGGGTTTCTTCATTAATTTAATCCAGACCTTATAGGTCTGCTTTAACCATAGCGGAGTTGGCTTTCGCTGTCAACCGGCTAGATAAAGTTAACGATTCTTTATGCCTTTTCCAGGAGCGGCGGAAGAAAATTAGGCTAAAAAAGCTCCTATTTCCCGGCCAGGAGCGGCCTCAAATATCGCCCGGTGTACGACTTTTCCACCAGCGCCACCTCTTCCGGCGTGCCGAAGGCGACGACCTCGCCCCCCGCGCTTCCCCCTTCGGGCCCCAGGTCCAGGACGAAGTCGGCCGCCTTGATCATGTCCAGGTTGTGCTCGATGACGAGCACGGTGTTGCCGGCGTCCGCCAGGCGGTTCAGCACGTCGAGCAGCTTTTTGATGTCGTCGAAATGGAGCCCGGTGGTCGGCTCGTCGAGGATGTAAAGCGTTCTCCCGGTCGACCGCTTGGAGAGCTCGCGCGCGAGCTTGACCCGCTGCGCCTCGCCGCCGGAAAGGGTCGTCGCCGGCTGGCCGAGGCGGACGTAGCCCATGCCCACGTCGCGGAGCGTCTCCAGCTTGCGGCGGAGCGCGGGAAAATTACCCAGGAACTCCAGCGCCTCGTTGACGGTCAGGTCGAGCACGTCGGCGATGGACCGGCCCTTGTATAAGATCTCCAGCGTCTCGCGATTGTAGCGCCGGCCGCGGCAGACCGCGCAGGGGACAAAGGCGTCGGGCAAAAAATGCATCTCGATCCGGACGACGCCCTCTCCCTGGCAGGCTTCGCAGCGGCCGCCCCGGGCGTTGAACGAGAACCGGCCAGCGCCGAAGCCGCGCATTCTCGCCTCCGGCAGTTGGGCGAAGAGCTCGCGCACGTGGGGAAACAGCTCGGTGTAGGTCGCCGGGTTGGAGCGCGGAGTGCGGCCGATCGGGCTCTGGTCGATGCTGACGACGTTGTCGAAGTTGTCCCAGCCGGCGATTTTGTCGTGGGCGCCCGGCCGCGCCTTCGCGCCGCCGAGTCGGGCGGCCAGCGCTTTATAGAGCGTGTCGATGACGAGGCTGCTTTTCCCCGAGCCGGAAACCCCGGTCACGCAGGTCATAGCGCCGAGCGGGAGCTCCACGTCGATGCCTTTCAGGTTGTGCTCCCGCGCGCCCCTGAGCGCCAGGGTCTTGCCGCTGCCGCGCCGCCGCCGCTCGGGCAGCGGGATCTCCAGCCGGCCGGAGAGATAACCCCCGGTGAGCGAGCCCTCGCTTTCCATGATCTCGCGCGGCGTCCCCTGGGCCACGACCGCGCCGCCGGCGACGCCGGCGCCCGGCCCCATGTCGATGACGTGGTCTGCGGTCAGAATCGCCTCGCGGTCGTGCTCGACGACAAGGACCGAATTGCCCAGGTCTTTGAGCCGGCGGAGTAGAGCGAGCAGCCGCCGGTTGTCGCGCGGATGGAGTCCGATGCTGGGCTCGTCGAGGACATAGAGAATGCCCGTGAGTCCCGAGCCGATCTCGGTCGCCAATCTTACCCGCTGGATCTCGCCGCCCGAGAGCGTGGCCGACGGCCGGCCGAGGGAGAGATAGTCCACGCCGACCTCGGCGAGAAAACCGAGCCGGCCGGTAATCTCGGTAAGGATGCGCTCGGCGATCTGCCGGTCGCGCGGGCTGAGCTCGACGGCGGTGAAAAAATCGAGCGCGGCGCCGATCGGCGCCGCGGCCACGTCCGCGATGTTCTTCCCCGCGATGAGCACGTGGAGCGCCTCTTTTTTGAGCCGCGCACCGTTGCACGCCGGACAGACCGGCGCGTCCATCTCATCGGCATCCCCATCGGCCGCCTTGCTTTCATCGAGCCGCCGGCCGAGGCCGCCGCAGTCGGGACAGGCGCCTTCGGGGCTGTTGAACGAGAACAGCCGCGGCGTCGGCTCCGGAAAAGACACGCCGCACCGGACGCAGAGCGACTTCCGGCTGAAGACGAGCTCTTCGCCTTTCTCCGCGCCCGGGGGCAGGACCTCCACCTGGACGATTTCTCTGCCCGCGCGCGACGCGATCTCGAGCGAATCGGCTAGGCGCTTTTCGATTCCCTCCCGAAGCGCGAGCCGGTCGACGACCAGCTCGACGCCGTGGACGGCGCTTTTTTTAGGCGCGGTCTCCTCGCCCAGCACGTGGATCTCGCCGTCGATCCGGACGCGCGCGAAGCCGGCCGTGGCCAGCGCGTCCAATTCCTCGCGCAAATCGCCTTTTTTATTCACCGCGACGGGCGCCAGGATGGTGAGCCGGGTGCCGGCGGGAAAGGCGCGCAGGCGGTCGACGATCTCCTCGATCGCCTGCGCCGCGATCTCGCCGCCGCACTCGGGGCAATGCGGCTTCCCCACGCGGGCGAAGAGGAGCCGCAGGTAATCGTAGATTTCCGTCAGGGTGCCGACGGTCGAGCGCGGGCTCCGGTTCGCGCCGCCCTGCTCGATGGCGATCGCCGGCGACAGCCCTTCGATGGCGTCCACGTCGGGGCGCTCCATCTGCTCTAAAAATTGCCGGGCGTAGGCGGAGAGCGACTCGACGTAGCGGCGCTGCCCCTCGGCGTAGATCGTGTTGAAGGCGAGCGAGGATTTCCCCGAGCCCGAGACGCCGGTCAGGACCACCAGCCGGTCGCGGGGAATCTCGACGTCGATGTTTTTTAAATTGTGCTGGCGCGCGCCGCGGATGACGATCTTGTCCGGCATCTAACTGCTGCGCTCGAGCTCTTGCAGCGCGGACTCGACGATGTCGCGGTATTCCTTGAGCTTCTCCGCGCTCGACGCCTCGAAGCGGAGCACCAGCGCGGGCTGGGTGTTGGAGGCGCGGATCAGGCCCCAGCCTTCGGGAAACTGGACGCGCACGCCGTCCACGTCGATGATGGGATAGCGCCGGCGGAAATATTCCGTCGCCGCGGCGGCGATCTCAAATTTTTTGTCGTCCGGAAAGTCCACCCGGATCTCGGGGGTCGAGACGCTTTTCGGCACGTCGGCGAGCAGCGCCGAAAGGGGCTTCCCGGAGCGCGCCACCAGCTCGACCAGGCGGAGCGAGGCGTAGATCGCGTCGTCGTAGCCGAAATAGCGGTCGGCGAAAAACATGTGGCCGCTCATCTCGCCGGCGAGCGCCGCCTTGGTCTCCTTCATCTTCGCCTTGAGCAGCGAGTGGCCTGCCTTCCACATGATCGGATGGCCGCCGTGGAGCCGGATCTGGTCGAACAGCCGCTGCGAGCATTTCACTTCCGAGATGATCGTCGCGCCGGGCCTTTGCTTTAAGAGATCGCGCGCGAAGAGGATCAAAAGCTCGTCGCCCCAGAGGATATTCCCGTTTTCATCGACGGCGCCGATGCGGTCGGCGTCGCCGTCGTAGGCGATGCCCAGGTCCGCTTTGACTTCTTTGACTTTCTCGATCAGCAGCTTCAGATTCTCGGGAATCGTCGGGTCGGGATGGTGAATCGGAAACGAGCCGTCCATCTCACAGGCGATCTCCCAGACCTGGCAGCCGAGGCGGCGAAATATCGGCGGCCCGACCGGGCCGCCGACGCCGCTGCCGGCGTCGACGACGACTTTGAGCGGGCGGGCGAGCGACGGGACGTCGCGCCCCACGTGCTCCCAGTAGGGCGGAATGATCGCGTAGCTCTCGCGCTCGCCGCCGGGACTTTCCTTGAAGTCTTTGCGCTCCATCCGCCCGCGCAGGTCCTGGATCTGCTCGCCGTAGAGCGTATCTTTCCCGAGGCAGACCTTGAAGCCGTTGTACTCGGCCGGGTTGTGGCTCGCGGTG
>DASWFA010000146.1:0-3616 GCA_036394475.1 Binatia bacterium | reverse complement strand
CGCTCTTTAAAAACCGCCGGCGTCTCCGTGCCGCGCCTCGACGGCGTGGAGAAGGTGACCGGCTCGGCGGAGTACACCGGCGACATCGAGCTCGCGGGGATGGGCTTCGCGAAGATCCTCCGCAGCCCGGCGCCGCACGCGAAGATCGTGAAGATCGACGCGCGCCGGGCCGAGGCGATGCCGGGCGTTTTCGCCGTCTTCACGCGCGCCGATCTCAAGGGGCTTAAAGGCGGCCGCTACGGCGCGATCTACAAGGACCAGTCGATCGTCGCCGACGACAAGGTGAGATACGCGGGCGATCCGGTCGCCGCGGTGCTCGCGGTCGACGAGATGACCGCCGAGGAGGCGCTCGGGGCGATCGCCGTCGAGTACGAGGACCTGCCGGTGCTGACGACCATCGAGGAGGCGGTCGCCGAAGGCGCGCCGCTGGTGCACGACCAGTGGTTCGGCCAGGCGGAGCTCCGCGGCTCGAGCTACGGCGCGCCGGACAAGTTCAAGGGCACCAACGTCTGCTCGCACTTCGGCTACGCCCGCGGCGACGTCGGCAAGGCGTTTCAAAAGGCCGCGCACGTCTTCGAGGACACGTTCCGCTTTCCCAAGGTGCAGCACTACTCGCTCGAGCCGCACGTGATGATCGCCCACTACGAGCAGGACCACCTGACGGTGTGGAGCGCCTGCCAGGACCCGTTCGGTCTGCGCGACCATCTCGCCGCGATCTTCAGCCTGCCGCTCAGCCGCGTGCGGGTCGTCGTGCCCTACGTCGGCGGCGGCTACGGCGGCAAGCTCTACGTCAAGGCCGAGCCGATCGCCGCGGCGCTCTCGTGGAAGGCGCGGCGGCCGGTGAAGCTCGTCATGGGCGTCGGCGAAAGCTTCAAGACCGTCACGCGCCATCCGGCGCGCATCCGGATCAAGAGCGGCGTCGCCAAGGACGGCCGTCTCCTCGCGCGCGAATGCGAGATCTACATGAACACCGGCGCCTACGCCGACGCCGGGCCGCGCGTCACGCAGAAGGCCGGCTACCGCGCCATCGGCCCCTACCGCATTCCCGACGCCAAGATCGACGCCTACTGCGTCTACACCAACACCGTTCCCGCGGGCGCGTTCCGCGGCTTCGGCTCGGTGCAGGTCGCCTGGGCCTACGAATCGCACACCGACCTCATCGCCGAGCGGCTGGGCATGGACCCGGTGGATTTTCGCCTCAAGAACCTGCTCAAAAAAGGCGAGGAGTATACCCCCGGCGACACGCCGGTCGATTGCGACTTGAAAGAAGGGCTGCTCAAGGTCGCCGCGGCGCTCGACTGGAAAAAGCCGCCCAAGCCGGGCGCGGGAAAAGGGCTCGCCGTCTGTCTCAAGGACGCCGGCGGCACGTTCAAGATCGCCGGCGCGGCGGTCAAGATGTCCTCGGACGGCAGCGTGGTGCTGCTCACCGGCACGGTCGAGGTCGGCCAGGGGTCCAAGACCGCGCTCAGCCAGGTCGTCGCCGAGGAGCTGTCCATCGGCCTCGACCGGATATCGGTCGCCCTGCTGGATACCGACGTGACGCCCTACGACGTCTCCACCAGCGCCAGCAGCTCGATGACCGTCATGGGCCTCGCGGTGCAGCGCGCGTCCGTGGACGCGAAAAGACAGCTCCTCGAATCCGCCGCCGAGGTGCTCGGCTGCAAGAGCGCCGAGCTGAGCCTGAAAGACGGCAAGGTCTGCGGCCGGCGCGGCAAGGAGATGCCGTTCGGCAGCGTCATCACGGAATTCTACGGCAGCAAGGCGGGCGAGATCATCGGGCGCGGCGTCTACCGCGACCTCAAGACGAAAAAGGCCGCGCTCGGCGCGACCACGACGTTCTGGGAAGTGGGCTGGGGCGGGGCGGAGGTCGAAGTGGACCGCGACACCGGAGCCATCCGGCTCAAGAAGTACGTCTCGATCGCGGACGTCGGCCGGGCGATCCATCCGATCCAGTGCGAGGGGCAGGACGAAGGCGGCGTCGTCTTCGGCCTCGGCCACACGCTGTTCGAGCAGATGGTTTACGAGGACGGGCAGCTCTTGAATCCGAACCTGGTCGACTACCGCGTGCCGAACTTTTTAGACCTGCCGGAAGAGTTCACCTCGATGCTGATCGAGAACGGCAACGGCCCCGGGCCGTTCGGCGCCAAGGGCATGGGCGAGGGCGGGCTGTTACCGGTCGCGCCGGCGATCGCCAACGCCATCGCCCGCGGGGCCGGCATCCGCTTCTACGACCTTCCCATCACGCCGGAAAAAGTCTGGCGCGCGCTGGGAGAAAAAAAGAAATAGATCAATTCACGCAAGTCCGGGATGGCAGGACGCGCTTCGCCGTACCCTCAATGCCCGGCTTGGAGCGCCCGCACCGCCCGCTCCAGCGCGGCGAGCGCGCCCTGGTAGAGCTGCTCGCCGATCTCCGGACTGGCGGCCGACGGCATGCCGATCACGCCCGGCCCGGAATGCTCCTTCATGCTCGCGTAGCGCTTGATGCCGGTCGTCGGGCCGGGCTCGTCGATGCCGAGCACCCCCTCGGGGATGTCTTGCCGGCGGACCATCTGGGGCGCCAGGTAGAGCATCAGCGACGTTTCGAGCTCGCCCGAGTGGCCCATGCCGCTGGATTTGATTTTCTTCAGCGACTTGACCAGGTCCGGCACCAGGTCCCAGTAGGCCAGCGTGTTCACGCTGAGGCCCAGCTCGGCGAACAGCTCCTGTCCCAGCACTTCCAGGCTGGCGCGGTTGCCGCCGTGGCCGTTCAAAACGACGATGCGGCGAAAGCCGTGGTGGTGGAGCGAGGCGCAGATGTCGTGGAGCAGGCCGATGAGGACCTTGGCCCGGACCGTGATCGAGCCCGGAAAGTCCATGTGGTGCGCCGAAACCCCGGTCCAGACGGGCGGCACGAGCAGGATGTCCGGCAGCCTCTTTTCCAGATCCTCGGCCAGGCGCGACGAGATAAAGGCGTCGACCTGAAAGGGCAGGTGCGGGCCGTGCTGCTCCATGGAGCCCACCGGGACGACGGCGACGGTGTTTTTCCGGTCGAGTCTTTGCATCTCGGGCCAGCTGAGTTCGGCGAGCTTCATGGCGATCTCTCCCGCGTAGGATTTTTCCAGCTCAACGTATATGTCGGAATTCGCCGCCGATGCAACCGTCGGGCGCGCAGGGGGGTGGCTTCCGGACTTTCTAAAATGTGATATATTATCGCCCTGATCGGGCGTAGCAGAGGGGAGGCAAACATGTTTGATCCGCGCGTGAAGATCGTCGTCCTGCTGGCCTGTGCGGGCCTGCTGTCGGCCTGCTCCGACTTGAAAGAGGCCGGCCGCACGGTCGGCCACACGACCCGGGACGTCACCAAAGAGATCGGCCACACGACTCGAAACGTCACGACGGAGATCGGCCACGGCACCCGGGACACCGTCAAAGAGATCGGCCATGCGACCCGCGACGGCGCCAAGGCCGTCGGCGAAGAGGTCAAAGAAGCCGTGAAGTGAGCTTGAAGCGAGCCCGGCGGAGAGGCTGAGCGCCGCGGGTCAGGCGGCGCCCGGCCCGGTCCGCGACGGACGGGACGGGGCCCGGCCCGCCGACGCGCAAAGCCGGACGATCTCCTCGCGGGCTTCGGCGAGCGTCG
>DASWFA010000145.1:0-3614 GCA_036394475.1 Binatia bacterium | reverse complement strand
CGCAGTAGATGGGGCCTTGGGGCCCCGCCTGCTTGACAATAAGAGGACCCTCTCCTATAGCTGTAAAATCTCGAACGGAGGTGGATGATGCGCTTTGTAACTTTCGTGAAAAACAGCCGGCAGCGGCTCGGCCTGATGGGGCCGGGGGAGGAAGTGATCGATCTGGCGGAGCTCAACCGGCGCTTTTTGAAAGCCGGCGCCGCGCCCTTTTTGAGCGGCATGCTGGCTTTCATCGACGCCGGCGGCGGTGCGCTCAACCTGGCGAAAAAGGCCGCCAAATACGTCGCGGGAAAAGACGAAGCCGGGCTCAAAAAGCTCCGGCAGGCCGGCGCTCTGTACAAAGCGAATCAGGTGAAGATCATCTCCCCGATTCCCGAGCCGCGGAAAAACGTCGTCCTTCTGGGCGTGAATTATAAGGAGCACATCGAGGAAGGCGCGCGGGCGCGCTCGATCGAGCTCAAATACCCCGAGGCGCCGGTCTTCTTCACCAAGCCGAAGACCGCGGTCATCGGCCATCTCGGCAAGGTCGTCCACTGGAAGGCGACGGAAAAGCTCGACTACGAGGTCGAGCTGGCGGTCGTCATGGGCAAAAAAGGCCGCGACATCCCGAAAGACAAGGCCTACGACTACATCTTCGGCTACACCATCTGCCTCGACATGACCGCGCGCGACCTCCAGCGCAAGCACGGCCAGTGGTTCAAGGGCAAGTCGCTCGACACCTACTGCCCGCTCGGGCCGTGGATCGTGCACAAGAGCGCGATTCCCGATCCGCAGGCGCTCCGCCTGATCTGCCGGGTGAACGGCGAGACGATGCAGGACGACAAAACGTCCAACATGATCTTCGACATCGCGACCACGATCGAGTCGCTGTCGCAGGGCATGACGCTCGAGCCGGGCGAGATCATCAGCACCGGGACGCCCTCGGGCGTCGGTTTCGCCCGCGTGCCGCCGTTTTTCTTAAAGCCGGGCGACAAGGTCGAGGCGGACATCGAGTCGATCGGCGTCCTCGAGGTGGAGATCGCCGCCCCGTCAAAATAGAAGTTTCGAGTTTCGGGTTTAAAGTTTCGAGAGCAGAATATTCAGCTTGAAACTGGGCCGGCATTTTAACTTGAAACTAGAAACCTGAAACTAGAAACTGAAGGCGTATGCCGAATGTCAGGCCCGCCGCGGTCGCCGGCTCTTTTTATCCGGCCGAGGCCGGAGAGCTGAAGGACGTTCTTCAGGAATGCTTCGAGTCGCATCCCCTCGGGCCTCGGGGAGCGCGCTCCCCTGCTCCCTCCCTCCTCGGCGGGATTGCGCCGCACGCCGGCTACACTTATTCCGGCCCCTGCGCCGCCCATCTCTACTCCCGACTCGATCCGAACACCCGGCGCGTCGTCATCCTCGGGGTGAACCACCGGGGCCGCGGCGCGCGCGCCGCGCTCTCCCCGGCGGACTTCTGGGAGACGCCGCTCGGGCGCGCGCGGGTCGACCGCGAGTTGGGGGAGCGGCTCCTCGAGCAGGTCGATTTCCTGACCGAAGACGAACGTCCCCACCGCGAAGAGCATTCGATCGAGGTCGAGCTGGCGTTTCTCCAGAGCGTGCTCGGAGAATTCGCTTTCCTCCCCGTCTCGCTGTCGCGAATTTCGCAGGACGAATGCCGGCGGCTCGCCCGGGCGCTGGCCGGTTTGTGCGCGGCCGGCGGCGGAGAGAAAATCTTCCTGCTCGCCAGCAGCGACCTGAGCCACTACCTCCCGCCCGAGGAAAACGACCGGCTCGACCGCCTGGCGCTGGAAAAAATCCTGGCGCTCGACGCTCCCGGGCTGCTCGCGACCGTCGCGGAAAACCATATCACCATGTGCGGCGCGATTCCCGCGGCGGTCTTGCTGTTCGCCGCCCATGCGCTGGGCGCCGGGAAGGCGACGCTGCTCCGGCATTGCCACTCCGGCGACGCGGCGCCGGCGCGGGAAGTCGTCGGCTACGCCAGCGTCGCGGTGGAATTTTAACCGCGCGGCCTCTCCGCCGGCTGGTTTGACTTGGCCCCGCCCTTTTGTTAGTGGGTGGATGAATCGAAATGCTAGGGGTGTCCGCCCGAGCGGACTGAGAGCCCGAAAAAAATCGGGTAACCCTCCGAACCTGATCCGGTTAGCGCCGGCGTAGGGAAGCGTGAAAGTCCCGGTCCCCGATCTGTTGGGGCGAGCTTGAGACCGTATTCCCTGGCCACCCGCGCGTGGTCAAGTCGAGTACGGTTTTTTATTTCACGATGGTTGTACGTTTGAACGGCGAGAAGAAAGACCTTCAAGCGGGACTCAGCGTGGCGGGCCTGCTGGAAGCATTGGGCATCCGTCCGGGCCGGGTGGTCGTCGAGCTCAACCGCGACGTGGTCGCGCGCGCGGCGCACGGCGCGACGGTCCTCAAAGAGGGCGACACGATCGAGATCGTCCACTTCGTCGGCGGCGGATAAAAACAAACGACTCGAGGGATATCATGGACGACACTTTTAAATTGGGCGACCGGACCTACCGCTCGCGGCTCATCGTCGGGACCGGCAAATACAAGGACTTCCACGAGACGAAAAAAGCGATCGAGGCCTCGGGCGCCGAGATCGTCACCGTCGCCGTGCGCCGGGTCAACATCACCGATCCGAACAAGGAAAACCTGCTCGATTACCTCGACCCGAAAAAATACACCATCCTGCCCAACACGGCGGGCTGCTACACCGCCGACGACGCGGTGCGCGCCTGCCGACTGGCGCGCGAAGCCGGCATCGGCAACCTGGTCAAGCTCGAGGTCATCGGCGACGAGCGCACGCTCTTCCCGGACATTCCGGCGACGCTGGACGCCGCGCGCCTGCTGGTGAAGGAGGGTTTCGTCGTGCTGCCGTATATCCACGACGACCCGGTCACGGCCAAAAAGCTCCAGGAGATGGGCTGCGCCGCGGTGATGCCGCTGGCCGCGCCGATCGGCTCGGGGCTCGGCATCCGCAACCCGTACAACATACGGATCATTCTCGAGCACGCCACCGTGCCGGTGATCGTCGACGCCGGCGTCGGCACCGCCTCGGACGCCGCGGTGGCCATGGAGCTCGGCTGCGACGGCGTGCTGATGAACAGCGCGATCGCGGGCGCCAAAGATCCCATCCTGATGGCGGAAGCGATGCGGCTCGCCGTCGACGCCGGGCGGAAGGCCTTTCTCGCCGGCCGGATTCAGAAAAAACTCTACGCCACCGCCACGAGCCCGCTCGAGGGCGTTCTGGGTTAAGTGCGCGGGCAACCGGATTTCGATCTCTACCTCATCACCGACCGGCGCCAGACGCGCGGCCGCGACCTCTTATGGGTCGTCGAGCAGGCGCTCGCCGGCGGCACGCCGGCGGTTCAGCTGCGCGAGAAGGACCTGGGCGGAAAAGAGCTGCTGGCGCTCGCGGAAGGCGTCAAGAAATTGTGCGCGCGCTATGGGGCGAGTCTGTGGATCAACGACCGCGTCGACGTCGCGCTGGCGGTGGACGCCGACGGGGTTCAGCTCGGGAGCGGGTCGCTCCCGATCGCCGCGGCGCGGGCGCTCGTGGGGGAGCGCAGGCTGATCGGCCGGTCGACCCATTCGCTCGCCGAGGCGCGGGCGGCGGAGCGGGCGGGCGC
>DASWFA010000144.1:0-2573 GCA_036394475.1 Binatia bacterium | reverse complement strand
TACGAGTTTTTGGACCGCTTGATTCACGCCGCCCTGCCGCGCGTGCGCGATTTCAAGGGCATCCCGCCCAAGTCGTTCGACGGCCGCGGCAATTATTCCCTCGGGCTCCGCGATCAGATCATTTTTCCGGAGATCGTGGCGGACAAGGTGGACAAGCCGCGCGGCATGACGGTCTCGATCGTCACGACGGCGAAAACGGACGCGGAAGGCAAGGCGCTGCTCAAGAACCTGGGCATGCCGTTTGCCGCTTAAGCGCTGGAGGAAGTTCATTGGCCAAGAAATGTCTACGGATCAAGGCGGAAAGGCCGAGCAAGTTCAAGGTGCGGCAGTACAACCGCTGCCCGCTGTGCGGGCGCTCGCGGGCTTTTTACCGCCGCTTTCGCATGTGCCGCATCTGCCTCCGGGACCACGCCCGCAAGGGTCACATCCCGGGCCTGATCAAGGCGAGCTGGTAGGGCCGACGGAGTAATCACTATGGGAATGACCGATCCGATCGCCGACCTGCTGACTCGAATCCGCAACGCCATGCGCGCCGGGCACGACAGCGTCGAGGTGCCGAGCTCGCGGGTGAAGGAATCTCTGATCAAAGTCCTGATCGCCGAGGGTTATTTGCAGGACGTGAAAAAGGTTAAGCCGAAAGAGGGCGCGGGCGACTCCTTGCGCATCCTTTTGAAATTCGACAAGGAAAAGCGTCCGGTCATCACCGGGATACGGCGCATCAGCCGGCCGGGGCGCCGGGTCTACGTGGGCATCGACGAGATCGCGCCGGTCCGCAGGGGTCTCGGAGTCAACGTGCTGTCGACTCCGAAAGGCATCCTGGTGGACCGCGAGGCCAAGAAGGCGAAAGTCGGCGGCGAGCTGCTCTGCTCGGTCTGGTAAGAACGAGGTAAAAACGTGTCGCGTATTGGAAGATTGCCCATACCGCTCCCCGACGGCGTCAAGATCGGCCTCGAGGACCAGGCGGTCCGGGCCGAAGGCCCCAAGGGGAAGCTGCGCTCCGCCATCCCGGAGGGAATTCACGTCGAGGTCGACGGCAAGCTCGTTCGGGTGACGCGCGCGACCGAAGAGCGGAAGATGAAGGCGCTCCACGGCCTCGCCAGAAAGCTCGTCGCCAACATGGTCGAGGGGGTGAGCAAGGGCTTCACCCGGGTGCTGGAGATCAACGGCGTCGGCTATCGCGCCGAGGTCAAGGGACAGGATCTGCACATCGCGCTCGGCTATTCGCATCCGGTCGTCTTCCCTTTGCCGGCCGGAGTGACGGCCTCGGTGGAGCGCCAGATCATCATCACGCTCACGAGCGCCGACCGGCAGCTCCTGGGCGAGACGGCGGCGGTTATTCGCGGCTTCCGGCCGCCCGAGCCCTACAAGGGCAAGGGAATCAAATACCGCGAGGAAGTCATCAAGCGCAAAGCCGGCAAAGCCGTCGGCGCGGCGGGCTCCTAAACAAGCGAGAAACGATATGCTAGGCAATCACAGAGTGGTCGCGCGCCTGCGGCGCCAGAAACGGGTGAGAAAACAGGTCCGGGGGAGCGACGAGCGCCCGCGGATTTGCGTCTACCGCAGCGGCAAGCACATCTACGTCCAGCTCATCTCGGACGAGAAGGGCGCCACGCTCCTCTCGTTTTCGACTCTGTCGCCCGCGCTCAAGGGCAAGTTGAAGAGCACCAAGGGCGTGGACGCGGCCAAGCAGGTCGGGCAGCTGCTCGGCCAGGCGTGCAAGGAAAAAAACATCTCCAACGTCGTGTTCGATCGTAACGGGTTTCACTACCATGGCCGGGTGAAGGCGCTCGCCGAGGCGCTGCGCGAAGCGGGGCTAAAATTTTAATATGGAACGTATCGATCCCCAGGGTTTGGAATTAAAAGAGAAGGTCGTCCACATCAGCCGCGTCGCCAAGGTGGTCAAGGGCGGGCGGCGGTTCAGCTTCAACGCCCTGGTCGTGGTGGGCGACAACCGCTCGCTCGTCGGCTACGGCCTGGGCAAGGCCAAGGAAGTGCCCGAGGCGATCCGCAAGGGTCTGGAGCAGGCGAAGAAGGGGCTGATGCGGATTCCCATCATCGACGGCACGATCCCCTTCGAGGTAACCGGCCGGTTCGGCGCCGGGTACGTGGTCCTGAAGCCGGCCTCCGACGGGACCGGCGTCATCGCCGGCGGCGGCGTGCGCGCGGTCGTCGAGGCCGCGGGGATCCATAACGTGCTGACCAAATGCATCGGCTCGTCGAACCCGCACAACAGCGTCAAGGCCACTTTCGAGGCGCTCAGGGCCTTGAGGATGCCGGAAGAGATCGCCGGCCGCCGCGGCAAAACACTGCAGGAGCTTCGCTGAACCCATGGACTTGAGCAACTTAAAGCCGGCCCCCGGCTCCACCAAAAAAAGAAAACGCGTCGGGCGCGGCGACGGCTCGGGCCACGGCAAGACCTCTTGCCGCGGCCATAAAGGGCAGGGCGCCCGCTCGGGCGGCAACGTGGCCCCCGGCTTCGAAGGCGGCCAGATGCCGCTCCAGCGCCGTCTGCCCAAGCACGGCTTTCATAACCCGACCCGGCAGACCTCGGCGGTGGTCAATCTGGGGCAGTT
>DASWFA010000143.1:0-2803 GCA_036394475.1 Binatia bacterium | reverse complement strand
CCCCGCCGTAGAGGCGGGTCTCCGAGCCGTCGGCCTGGCGAAACTTTTCAAAAATGACCGGCAGCTTCTCTTTCGGTATGCCGATCCCGGTATCGGCGACCTGGAACTCGATCCACGCCCGCTCGGTATTCCGATCGGCATCCGCCCATCGGGCCGAGAAGGCGACCCGGCCCCGCTCGGTAAATTTGACCGCATTGTCGATGAGAACCTGCAGGATGTATTTGATCTTGTCCCGGTCCGATAGCATGGCCGGCAAGTCGGCCGGCCAATTCCAGTCGAGCGCCACGGGCTTGCCGAGCCGGCCGCTCTGCTGCTCCCTCAAGTCGTCGAGCAAGACGTCCAAAGCAAACGGCTGGATCTCGACCCGGACCTCGTTGGCCGCGATGTTGGTGGCGTGGAGCATGCCCGTGATCATATGGAGCAGATCGTTGGTGCGGTTCATGATCTTGACCAGGGCCCCGGCCTGCGCCGGGCTGGTCTCTCCCAGCATGCCTTCCTTGAGCACGCCGGCGTAGCCGATGATCACGCTGAGCGGCGTCCGGAGCTCGTGCGACATCACGCTCAGGAATTCGTTTTTCACCTGGTTCGCGCGCACGAGCTCCGCGGTCTTTTGTTGCAGCTCCTCGACCTTTTGCCGGATCGCCTGGTCCGCTTTTTTGCGATAGGTGATGTCGCGGAACGTGACCACCGCGCCGAGGAGCTCGCCCCGCTCGACGATGGGGGTGCTGGCGTACTCCACCGCAAAGCTGGTGCCGTCTTTGCGCCAGAACACGTCGGCGGCGACGGTATGGACGGCGCCGTCCATGAATGCGGCGTAGATGGGGCATTCTTCGCGCGGATAAGGCGTCCCGTCCGGCTTGGTGTGGTGCAGAAGATCGTGCACGCGCCGCCCGGTGAGCTCCCGGATCTCGTAGCCGAGCATTTCCCCCGCCGCCGGATTGATAAAAGTCGCTTTTCCCTCCAGGTCGACGCCGTAGATGCCTTCGCCGACGGAATCCAGGATCAATTGAGTTTGAGCGTACGCCTTCTCGTTGAAGCGCCAGGCGATGATGCTGCCGACCGAAGCGAAGAGCACGAAGAAGGCGTGGATGCCGGCCCAGGTCCAGGGGGCGTCGATCGCGGCGGCGTGGTTGTACACTTCTCTCGGCCAAAGGACGCCGAGAACCCCGTGGTGCACCGCGACATATAATATGGCGAGTCCGAACGGGAGCCAGTCCTGATAGAGCGCGAGGAAAACCAGCATGACGAAAAAGTGGAAATGCAGCTCGATGTAGCCGCCCGAGAGATGGACGAAAATAGCCGACGAGCTGATCAGCCCCAGAGCGACCAGGCTGGCCCGCACGGTCCGCTTGAAACGGCGCCGGCCCGCCAGCAGGGCGAACGACGCGACCAGCAATCCCTCGCCGAGCGTGTGCAGCACGGTGCCGTCGCTGAGAAGCGCCCCGGGGCTCAAATCCCATCGATACCCGGCCACCGGGCCGACGAGCGCGATGATAGCGGCGTGAAGCCAGGTCAGCCCCACCAGAAAGCGATGCCTGCGGCGCCATATATCTTCCGGCAGCAGTCCCCCCGCTGGGAGGAGCGCCCGGAGGCGGCCCAACCTTCTTAAGATGAGAGAGTGTTTTTCTTTGGCGCGCATAAATTCAAACCGGCCCTAACGGCTGCGGACGACTCCTGTCATCGAACGTTAATGCAGTTGCGGCACGGAGCCGATCGCGGCCGGCGCCGCGCCGAGCCGGGCAAGCGGCGCCGCAGGATCCATGAGGGGGATGCGGACGGTAAAAACGGACCCCTTCCCCGGCTCGGTCTCGACTTCTATCTTCCCGCCCAACATCTCGGCAAAACTCCTGGAGATATAAAGCCCCAAACCCACGCCGCCGTACTGGCGGGTTTCCGAGCTGTCCCCCTGGCGAAACTTATCGAAAATGAACGAGAGCTTTTCCTCGGCGATTCCGACCCCGGTGTCCGCCACCCGGATCTCCACCCATTGCCGCTTGGTCGGCGGACGGTCGGCCGCGGGCCAAGCTGCGCCGTCCCGCCGGCTGCCCGGCATTTTATGCTTCAGGGTTTCGGTCAACCGGACCGACACTTCGATGCGGCCTTTTTCGGTGAATTTGGCCGCGTTGTTGACGAGGTTTTGCAGAATGCTTTTGACCTTCTCCCGATCCGAGGTCATCACGGGCAGGTCGGGCGCGTAGCTCCAGTCGATCTCGACGGGCTTGGACAGGGGGAGAGCATAGGGTCTCTTGACCTCGTCCAGCAGATCGCCCAGAGGGAAGCTGCCCGTCTCGACGCGCACTTCGTTGGCTTCGATGCTGGTCGCGTACAAAATACTGGTGATCATCCCCAGCAGGTCGCTGGTGCGGCTGACGAGCTTGTCGAGGGCTTTGTTCTGCTCGGGATTGGTCTCGCCGAGCATCCCCTCCCGGATGAGGCCGGCGTAGCCGATGACGACGTTCAGCGGCGTGCGGAGCTCGTGCGACATCACGCTCAGAAATTCGTCTTTGACTTTGTTCGCCCGCTCCAGCTCCTCGACTTTCTGCCGGAGCTCGCCGTACAGCTCGCTGTTTTCCAGGGCGACGGCGATCTGGTCCGCCATCGCTTCCAGGAGCTGGATCTCCCCCGCGGACAGACTGCGCGGCGCGGTCCCGGTGCAGGCCAGGGTGCCCAAATTCTTGAGCTTGCCCCGGATGGGGAAGACGGAGAAAAAGTGATAGCCGGACTCTCCGGAGACTTTGCTCCGGCTGAGCTGCCGGTAGAGGCGGTCGGTCGCGATGTCTTCGAAGATCAGCGGCTTGCCGGA
>DASWFA010000142.1:0-4335 GCA_036394475.1 Binatia bacterium | reverse complement strand
CTTCGCCGTCCGGCGGCACGAAGCCGTGGCGCAGCGTGTTCTCGGTGATCGTGCGCGGCTCGAGGAACTGTAATAGATAATCCGGCCCGCCCGCCTTGGAGCCGATGCCCGAGAGCTTGAAGCCGCCGAACGGCTGGCGCCCGACGACCGCGCCGGTGATGCCGCGGTTGATGTAGAGGTTGCCGACGCGGAACTCGCGCTTCGCCTGCTCGATGTGCGCGGGCGAGCGGGAAAAGAGGCCGCCGGTGAGCGCGTAGGACGACCGGTTGGCGAGCGCGAGCGCGTCGTCGAAGTCGCGCGCGCCGAGGACGGCGAGCACCGGGCCGAAAATCTCTTCCTGGGCCAGGCGGTGGCGCGGCTCGATGCCGGCGAAGATCGCCGGGCCGGCGAAATATCCGCTCTTCGGCGCGTCCATCCGGATCAAACATTTCCCTTCTCTTTTCCCGATCTCGATATAGCTTTCAATCTTCGCGAGCGCCGCGGCGTCGATCACCGGTCCGATCGCGTGGCGCGGCTCTTTGGGCGGGCCGATCTTGAGGCTCCGGACCGCGTCGACTAGCCGCTCGACGACGCGGTCGTGCACGGCGCCCACCAGGATGAGCCGGGACGCGGCGGAGCATTTTTGCCCCTGGTAGTTGAACGCCGACTCGAGCGCGTGCGCGACCGCCTCGTCCAGGTCGGCATCGGCGTCGACGACGATCGCGTTTTTCCCGCCCATCTCGCAGACGACGCGCTTGACGTGCTCCTGGCCCGGCCGGTGCGTGTAAGCCTCGCGGAGAATCTCCAAACCGACTTCGCGCGAGCCGGTAAAGGCGACGAGATGGACCGCCGGGTGGCGAACCAGATGCGCGCCCAGCGCGCCGCCCCCCTGCAAAAGCTGGCAGGCGCGCGGCGGCAGCCCGGCCTCGCGCAAAATACTCATCAGATGGAATCCCATGACCGGCGACTGCTCCGCCGGCTTGACGACCGCGGGGTTGCCGGCGGCGAGCGCGGCGGCGGTCATGCCGGTCAGGATCGCCAGCGGAAAGTTCCACGGCGCGATGACGGCGGCGACGCCCCGGGGCTCGTAAAAATAGAGATTGCTCTCGCCCGCGACGCGCTGCAGCGCGCGCGGCGCGGCGAGCCGGATCGTCTCGCGGCCGTAATATTCCAGATAATCGATCGCCTCGATCACGTCGGCGTCCGCCTCGCGCCACCCCTTGCCGACCTCGAACACCTCCCAGGCCGCGAGCTCGAGCCGGCGCCGGCGCATGAGCGCGGCCGCTTTAAATAGTATCCCGGCGCGCGCCGCGGCCGGGGTCGCGCGCCAGGCCGGAAAAAAATCCGCCGCCGCCGCGAGCGCCGCGTCGGCCTCCCCGGCGCCGGCGAGCGGGACGCGGCCGACGATCTCCTCCGGCGCCGCCGGGTTGACCGACTCGAGCCGGTTATCGCCCTGCCGCTCCGCGCCGCCGATCCAGAGGGGATAATCCCGGCCGAGCCGCGCTTCGACTTCGGCGAGCGCGGCGGCGAAGGCGGCGCGATTTTCATGCCGCGAGAAATCGAGCGGCGGGGTATTGATAAATTCGTTCGTCGGCCCGGCGCCGCTCCGCCGCGCCAGCCGCGCTTTCGGCTCGGGCGGCGCGACCAGCGCGTCGATTTGCTTCCCATCGGCGTAGGTCTGGCGCAGGAAGGAGGTGTTGGAGGTGTTCTCCATCAAGCGCCGGATGAGATAGGCGATGCCCGGCAGGAGCGCGCCGACCGGCAGATAGACGCGCACGCGCCGGCCGCTCTCGACGATGGCGCGGCGCACCGGCTCGGCCATGCCGAAGAGCATCTGGATCTCGTAGCCGTTCTCCGCCACTCCCAGACGGCGCGCGGCGACGATCGCATGCGCGAGGCTTCTGAGATTATGGCTCGCGAAGGCGGCGTCGACGGCGTCGTGGTTTTCGAGCAGGAGGAGCGTCAGCCGCTCGTAGGCGGCGTCGGTCGCCGCCTTGTCGAGAAAGACCGGGACCGGCCAGTTTTTCTCCCGCGCCCAGGCGACCTCGCTGTCCCAGTAGGCGCCCTTCACCAGACGCACGCCGACGCGCCGGCCGCGCTCTTTCGCCCAGCGAATCAGGTGGGAGAGATCGTTTTCCGTCTCGCGGAGATAGGCCTGCAGGGCGATCGTCGCGCGCGGCGCCCGGCGAAATTCCTCTTCCTCCAACAGCGAGCGGAAGATCGCCAGCGTCAGGTCCTTATAGGCGAACTGCTCCATGTCGACCGTGAGCGCGGCGTCGAGGGCGGCGGCCTCGCGGAAGAGCCGGCGCAGCCGGTCTTTGACCGCGCTCTTCGTCTCCGGGTCGAGCGGGTCGAAGCGCGCCGCGAGCGCCGAGAGCTTGACCGAGAGATCGACGCGCGGGAGCGGCCCCGCCGGGCCGGCGTCGATCCGGGCCACCGCCGGCCAGCTCCGGGCCGCGGCGGCGAGGCGGCGGAGCAGGTCCAGGTAGCGCCGCTCGAACGCGTCCGCCTCGCCCTCGCCGAGCGTCGCCTCGCCGACGACGTCGAGCGTGAAGGCGGCGGGCTCGGCGCGGAGTTTTTCCAAAACCGGGAAGAGCGCGTCGCTCCGCTCCTCCGCGATGAACCGGCGCGCCAGGCGGACGACGTTGTGGCGCACCAGCGGCGCGACCAGCGTGCCGGCGTGGAGCGCCTGGGCGAGAAAGACGACGCCGCCCAGCGCGTGGTCGGCGCGGGCGAAATACTCGCGCAGGTGGCGGCCGATCTCGGCCGCCGAGTCGAGGCTCGGCAGCACGTCGACGAAGCGGAAGAGCGCGGTGCGGAGCGGCTCGTCCTCCAGCGACCAGTCGATCATGCGGCCGATCCAGTCCTCCGGCTCGAAGAGGGAGGGCTTGTGGCCCGCGGCCTCCCGGTAGAGCGACCGCGCCAGCCCGCGGATCTCCGGCTCCCAATCTTCGCCGCGCGTTAATTCAGAGTCCATGAAGCCATTTTATCATAGTACGCTGGCGGGCCGTCATGAAACGTCGATCGGGCGCTCCGGCGGTGTTGATCGAAAAGTCGAATTCCCATAGCCTAGGAGCCACCGTGACGCTCGCTCTCGCAGATATCTCCGTCGCCGGAATGAGCCACGACGGAACGCTGCTCTGGCTCGCCGCCTCCGAGCGCGGCGTCGTCGCATACGATCCGGCGAGCGGCGCGACCGAGGCGCGGCTCGCCTATCCCCACGAAGTCTGGGACGTCGCGCCGGCGGAGGAGGGGCTGTGGCTTTTGACCGCGGGCGGCCGGCTCGACCGGCAGATCGTCTTCTGGTCTTTCGCCGAAAACCGGGAGACGCGCACCTACGGCTGTCCGGACGGCGCGGGCGCCGGCCTGGCGCTTTACGACGCCAAGCTCTGGCTGCCGCATCGCCACAACCGCAAGCTCTTCTGCCTCGACCCGAAGACCGGCAAGACCAACTGGGTCATGCGCACCGAGCGCGAGGTTTTCAGCCCCGCCGCGTACAAGAACGAGCTCTGGTTCATCGAGGCCGATCCGGGGCCGCTCGGCCACTGGAGCGGGGCGGAGCAGGCGAAATACTTTTTATGCCGCTACGACCCGGCGCGCGAAAGAGTCCTCGAGCGGATCGCCGTCCCTTTCGCGCCGCGCTGCATGGCGCCCGACGGCGCGCGCTTCTGGTACGCGGAGTTTTCCCGGACCGGGATCGCCTCAACGAAAAAGAACCCGGGCTAGCTCGGCGCGATACCTGTCCGTCAACGGGCTGTCGTTGCCGAGAATCTCGAAGATCTTGAGCATCGCTCTCCGCGCCCCGTCGTCGCGAAAGCTCCGGTCTTTTTCCAGCACGGATAAAAACTCCGCCAGGGCTTCCTCGTATTTTTCGCGCGCGGCCAGCGCCTGGGCCAGCTCGAACCGCTTCTCCAGATCGTCCGGATCGGACGCCAGGTCGGCGCGGAGCCGGGCTTCGTCCCGCCCGCCGCCGCTTTTGAGCGCGAGCCGGGCGCTCAGCTGGTCGGCCTCTTTCCGCCGCGGGCTCGTGACGGGCACTTTATCCAACAGCTCGAGCGCCCGGGGGTCGTCGTTCGCCGCCGCCAGCAGGCGGCCGAGGCCGATGAGCGCCCGGTCGTGATTCGGCGCGGCTTGGAGAATCTTCTCGTAGGCCGCCCGCGCCTCTTCCGACTTGTCTGCGGCCGCGAGCTTTTCCGCCGCCTCCGCCTCCCGGTCGGCTTCGGACGGCAGGACGCGGGCCAGCGCCTCGCGCACGGCGTCCTCGGGGAGCGCGCCGGTGAACTCGTCGACCAGAGCGCCGTTTTTAAAAATCTTCACCGCCGGGATGCCCTGGATCTGGAACAGCCCCGCCAGCTC
>DASWFA010000141.1:0-2067 GCA_036394475.1 Binatia bacterium | reverse complement strand
CTCGACCGACAGTTCGGCCGCCCCGCCCCGGTGCCGGGCCAGGACAGGAAGGAAGAAAAGAAGGAGCCGGATAAAGAAACCCCGGCCGCTCAGAACGACCAGCTGCACGGGAAATGAAGTTTGAGGAACGGCCGATGAAGAAAATCGTAATCCTGCCGGTCTTGGACGCGCTCCGTCTGCGCGTCGGCGCGGGGGCTCCGGCGCACAACTGAAAGGCCCATGCTTCAGTTCGTCCAGAAACAAGACGACGATCCGAACGGCGCGGCGCTGCGCTCGCTCCTCGACGCGCACGTCCGGTACCAGCGCGTGAGCGCGGCCAAGAAGATATATCTGCACCTGCTGGCGGCCGTGGGGGCGCTCGTCTGGATGGGCGCGCTCTGGCCGGCCCTCCTTCCCGTGCAAGTCGAGGATTTCGCGCTCGCGCTCTGGGGCGGGCTTTTTCTGCTGATCCTGTGGGCGAGCTTCGATGAATGGTCCTGGCATCGACGGGTGGAAAACTACCGCAAAGAGCAGCAGGCGAAACAGGCCGAGGGCGCCCATTGAGCCGGCCCGCCGCCCGCCCGATGCTGTTTACATCTACGAGCGGAAATCCGTTATAATAGGCCATGACAGATAAGCTCAGGCCGGACCCCGACGTCCTTCTGGCGGAGCTGCGCCAGGCGGCCCCCGCCAACCGGGGCCGGCTCACCGTGTTCCTCGGCATGTGCCCGGGCGTCGGCAAGACCTACACGATGCTCGAGTACGCGCGCCGACGGCTGCGGGAAGGCCTCAACGTGGCCGTCGGCGTCGTCGAGACGCACAAAAGGGCCGAGACCGAAGCCCTGCTCGCGGGGCTGCCGGTCATCCCGCGCCGGACGATCGACTACAAGGGCGTGGCGCTCGACGAGATGGACCTGGACGCGATTCTCGAGCTGCGCCCGGAGCTCGCGCTCGTGGACGAGCTGGCGCACACCAACGTCCCCTCAAGCCGCCATCCCAAGCGCTACCAGGACGTGCTGGAATTATTGGACGCGGGGATTTCCGTCTACACGACGCTGAACGTGCAGCACGTCGAGAGCCGGGTCGACGTGGTCCGGCAGATCACCGGCGTGACGGTGCGGGAAACGGTGCCGGATTCCGTCCTCGACCGCGCCGACGAAATCCAGCTGGTGGATCTGCCGCCCGAGCAGCTGCGCCAGCGCCTCGAAGAGGGAAAGGTCTACCTGGGCGAGATGGCCCAGGCGGCCTCGGCCAACTTCTTCAAGCTCGAGAACCTGGCGGCGCTCCGGGAAATGGCGCTGCGCTTCACCGCCGAGCGGGCCGATCACGAAGTCCGGGACGCCATGCGCGAGCGCAAGATCAGCGGCCCGTGGAAGGCCTGCGAGCGGCTGCTGGTCGCGGTGGGATCGAGGGCCCACGGCGAGAGCCTGATCCGCTGGACCCGACGCGTCGCGGGCGAGCTCGACTGCCCGTGGGCGGCGGTCTACGTCGAGCCGGAGACGCCGCTCGACGCGGCGGCGAAGGAGCGGGTCACCCACAACCTGTCGCTAGCGCGGCAGCTCGGCGGTGAAGTCCTGATCACCTCCGGCCACGACGTGGCCGAGGCGCTGCTCCGGGTCGCCCGCGAGCAGAACGCGACCCAGATCGTCGTCGGCAAGCCGACGCGCTCGCCCTGGCTGCACTGGCTCACGGGCCGCTCGCCGGCCTACGATCTGATCCGCCGGAGCGGTTATTTCGACATCTCCGTCGTCCAGCCGGAAAAATCGTCGCCGGGTGGAGAGAGCCGCCAGGGTCGGCTCTCGCCCCTCTTCTCGCTCGCCGGGCTACCCCAGGCGGCGCTCTTGACCGCCCTCGTCACCGTCGCGGGCCTTTTCCTCGAGCCGTACATCGGCTATCAGGCGATCGCGCTGCTCTATATCCTGCTCGTGGTCGCCGTGGCGATCCGGCTGAGCATGGCGCCGGTGCTCGCGGTGGCCGCGGGCAGCGCGCTCTTGTGGAATTTTCTTTTCACCGAGCCGCGTTTTACCTTTTATATCGACAAGTTCCAGGACGCGATGATGTTCGCCACTTTCTTCGTCGTGGCGGTCG
>DASWFA010000140.1:0-1567 GCA_036394475.1 Binatia bacterium | reverse complement strand
CCCCGCCGACATGGCCGAGATCATGGCGGCCAAGCGGCGCTGGCGCGAGCCGCCGTTCTCGACCGCGCCGTTCTGGAGCGAGCGCAACAAAAACCTGATCCAGGCCTATCCGGTGGACCAGCGGCTGGTCGCGGAGCTGGCGGTGCTCTACGGCAACGTGCGCTACGAGCTCCTGGAGTGGCCGCTCGAAAGCTATTACGCGATCGACCTCTCCGCCTATCTGGACGCCCAGCCGCCCGAAAACGTCGGCCGGGGGAGCTATCTCACCGTCACCAATTTCCGCAACGAAAAATTATTCTGGGACCGGCGCGAGCTCGAGCGCTACAAGCCGGTGATCGTGATCGGCCTGGACGACGAGAAGAACCTCTTTCGCCTGTCGGTTTTCTACCAGGCGCGGCGCGAATACAGCTGGCGGGACGGCCCGCAGCCGCCGATCATGGCCCGGCCGGTGGGCGCGTTCCTTCACTTCATGGAAGAGCCGCCGGAGGAATGGGTGCGCCAGGCGCCCTATTACGCCCTCACGGAAAACAGCTTCCGGCTGACCGAGCAGAGCCCGCTCGCCGCCGTGAGCGGCCTCGCGAAAGAAGTTCGCGAGGCGCTGACGTCGCGGAACGGCTGCGTCTACTGCCACAGTTTTCGCGGCGCCGGCTCCGAGAGCCACCACGTGACGGCCCTCGGCGCCAAGCCGCACGGCGGCCGCGCCCTGCCGCTGGAGGCCTATCCCGAGGAAGTCTGGAAAAGGTTCATGTTCCATCCCGAGGAGGCGGCGCGCATGATCGGCGCCTCGCCCAACCCCGTCGACGAAGCGGCGCGCCAGGCGCTTTACGATCTGGTGGTGGAGGGGCGGGGAAGGGAAAAACCGGCGGGGAAATAGCCCGCCTTCGCGTACTACCCCCCGCTCTCGAGATCGGCCGACCCGCCCGCGGTTTTACCCGGCTTTTTTCATGTCTTTGCGCTTGGCCGCTTCGAGCTCCTGGCCGAGCTTTTGCCGGGTCGCGGCGTCCATGAGCCGCTCGAGCTTGGGGAACATCTTTCCCTCCTCTTCCTCCTCGGCGTGATGCTCGACGTTCTCCTGCAGGACCTTGAGCTTGGGCTCGAACTTCTCGCTGTCGGAAGCGAGACTTTCCATCTCCCGGAGCAGCGTCTTCACCTGCTTGTGCTCCTCCCGCGATTCGAGCACCATGTCTTTCAGCTCCTCGATCTTCTCGACGGCGGGATAGAACACCGTCTCCTCGATGTGCGTGTGGGTTTCCAGCTCGCTTTTGATCTGCCCGAAGATTTGCTTCTGCAGGTTCCCTTCGGCTTTCTCGGCTTTTTTAAAAAGCTCTTTCACCTTGCGATGATCGTTCTTGAGAAGCTCCAAAGCGTCCATCGATGCACCTCCTTAAAATGTTGCGCCGCTGTCGGCATACTTCCCACACTCTATGCGGCGGCGACCGGCGCGGCCAGACGCAAGAATACCCGATGCCTGTAACGCCGGGGCCATTATTTTTCGCCGCGGGAATAAAATCGCCCCGGGAGCGGTCAGAAGGGGTAAGAGCAAAACCCAAAGTCTGCGGTTCTAAAA
>DASWFA010000139.1:0-2329 GCA_036394475.1 Binatia bacterium | reverse complement strand
GCCGGAGGCTCCCGACCGAAGCGGAGTGGGAAATGGCCGCGGCGGCGGAGCCGGAAAAAGACGGGCGCGGCATCGGGCCGCGCCCGCGAAAATTTCCCTGGGGCGACGAGCCGCCTGCGCCCGGGCGCGCCAATCTCGACGGCCGCGCCCTGGGGCCGGTGGCGGCCGGCGCTCTGCCCCGGGGCGACAGCGCCTTCGGCTGCCGGCAGATGATCGGCAACGCGTGGGAGTGGACCGCGAGCGACTTCTCGCCCTATCCCGGCTTCGCCGCCGATCCTTACAAGGAATATTCCGAGCCGTGGTTCGGCACGCATAAGGTCCTGCGCGGCGGCTGTTGGGCGACGCGCGCGCGCCTGATCCATAACACCTGGCGGAACTTCTACACGCCGGACCGGCGCGACGTCTGCGCCGGCTTCCGCACCTGCGCCCCATGACGATCCGCCTCGTCACGCCCGCCGGGGCCGAAGACCGCAACGGCAACAGCATCACCGCGCTTCGCTGGGCGCGCATCCTGAAAGGGCTCGGCCAGCGGGTTTTCGTCCAACCGGCCTACCGCGGCGAGCCCTGCGACCTGCTCGTCGCGCTCCACGCGCGGAAAAGCGCGCCGTCCATCCGCCGCTTTAAAAAAGAGCATCCCGATCTGCCGCTGATCGTGGTCCTGACCGGCACCGATCTGTACCGCGATATCCGGACCAGCGCCGCCGCCCGCCGGTCGCTTGAAACCGCGACCCGGCTGATCGTGCTCCAATCGATGGGCCTTCAGGAGCTGCCGCGCCGGCTGCGGCGTAAGACGCGCGTCATCTATCAGTCCGCGTCGCGCGTGAGAGGCTCCGCGCGGCCCAGAACCGAATTCAAGGTTTGCGTGATCGGCCACCTCCGCCCGGTGAAAGACCCGCTGCGGACCGCGCTGGCGGCGCGCCTGATCCCGGCCGAGTCCGGCGTGCGCGTGCTGCACGTCGGGCGCGCGCTCGACGACCATCTGGCAAAGCGCGCGCGCGCCGAGATGCTCGCAAATCCGCGCTATCGCTGGCTGGGAGAGCTGCCGCACTGGAAGACGCGCCGGCTTTTGGCGGCGAGCCACCTCCTGTCGCTCACGTCCGTCATGGAGGGCAGCGCCAACGTTCTCTCCGAAGCGCTCGCCTCGTCCGTGCCGGTCGTCGCGTCGAGGATATCCGGCCTCGCCGGCACGCTCGGCAAAGATTATCCCGGCTATTTCAAGGTGGGAGACACGCGCGGGCTCGCGCGGCTGCTCCGCCGCGCCGAAACCGACCGGCGCTTTTACCGGACGCTCCAATCCCGCTGCGACCGGTTGAGGCCGCTGGTCGATCCCCGGCGCGAGCGCGCCGCGTGGAAGCGGCTTTTGCGGGAACTTGCCTGAGCGCTCCTATTCCAAGCCAAAGTACGCTATAGGTATCCGCCATGTCTCCGGACGAAACCGCTGAGGGGCTGCCCGGCGATTCCGCTCGAACGCAGCCTTCCGGCCGATCACCTTACCTCCTACTCTTTATCGTCATTGGTTCGGTCTATCTCTGCACGTTCAGCGACGGCTATTTCGGCCAGATCGGGGACGGCCTGACGATGTTTAATACCGCCGTAAGCTTGCACGAGTTCGGCGAGCTGGGGATCGGACCGGTGTTCGAAAATGGAGCGATGGTGCGATCCGATCACTACGGCAAGTACGGCCTCGGCTTTCCGCTCGTCCTGCAGTTTCCATTGCTTGTCGCGGGACCGCTGGAGAAGGCGCTGGGACAGGGCCGCAGCAACGCGCTTTTCCCGCTCACGAATCTGCTGATCCTCGCGGCCGTCCCAATCCTGATAGCGCTATGCCTGCGGGATTTGGGATTCCGGCTGCGGACGGGCCTGTTGGCGGCCGCGGGCTTCGCCTTCGGAACTTTCGCCTGGCCCTATATTTCCTACGACTTCAGCGAACCGCTGCAGGCGTTATGTCTGACCGGAGCCTTCTGGCTGCTCATCCGCGCGGCCAGAGCCGATCCGCCGCCGCGCGCGCTTCTCGCGCTGGCTGGCTTTGCGCTGGGTCTGGCCGTCCTGACCAAGGCCACGGCGGTTCTGTTGGTCCCGAGCTACGCGATCTATCTCTGGACCGCCATGGAGCGGCCGCGGAAAACCAGGCTGCGCCGAGCGCTCTGGTTCGGCGCGCCGCTGTTGATCTGGGGCGGCGCCATCGCGCTCTTGAACGGGCACCGCTTCGGCTCTCCGTTCGACTTCGGGTATGGCGCCGAATCGACGCAGTTCACGACGCCGCTGGGAAGCGGACTTTACGGGCTCTGGCTCGGCCCCAATAAGGGAATTATTTTCTATGCGCCGCTGG
>DASWFA010000138.1:0-5126 GCA_036394475.1 Binatia bacterium | reverse complement strand
CACGCAGCTTCTGGCCGCCGCCGCGGCGTCCGGCAAGCCGATGATTCTCTCCACCGGCATGGCCACGCTCGAAGACGTCGAGCGGGCGGTGGCGACCGTGGCGCTCCACCTGCCGGAGAAAAACAGTCTCTTCGACTCGCTCGCGCTGCTGCACTGCGTCACCGCCTATCCGGCGCCGCTCGATGCGGTCAATTTAAATACGATTGAAAACCTCGCCGCCGCCTTCGGCCTGACCGCCGGCTATTCGGACCACACGCTCGGCATCGAGGCGGCGATCGTCGCCGCCTGCCTGGGGGCGCGCATCATCGAGAAGCATTTCACGCTGGACAAGAGCCGCGCCACGTTCCGCGATCACGCGCTCTCGGCCGACCCCGCCGACCTCGGCCGGCTGGCCGAGGTCCTGCGCTCGCTCGACGACATGATGGGAGACGGCAATAAAAGACCGGCCGCCGCGGAGCGCGGCGCCTTGACCGCGGCGCGCCGCAGCGTGGTCGCCGCGCGCGATCTCCCGGCCGGCGCCCGCTTGACGCCCGCCGATCTCGACTGCGTCCGGCCGGCGGGCGGCCTGCCGCCCGCGGCGGCCCGATATCTCGTCGGCCGCACTCTGGCCGCGCCGCTGAAAAGGCACGAGCTGGTGCTGGAGAAACATTTTGCAGAGGCGGTAGGCGATAGGCCGTAGGCGGTAGTAAAGAACTCGGAACTCGAAACCCGAAACGGATTAATATGTGCGGCATTGCGGGATATATCGGCGGCGAAGAGATCGGCCGAGAGCGATTGGACCGGTGTCTCGGCCTGATGCGCCGGCGCGGGCCGGACCACGCGGCGATGTTCCATCACAGCCGGGCCGGGCGGAACGCCTATCTCCTCCACAGCCGGCTCGGCATCATCGACCTGGACGAGCGCGCGAACCAGCCGTTCCGCATGGGACCGCGGGCGCTCGTCTACAACGGCGAGCTTTATAATTACACGGAGCTCAAGCGGGAGCTCGCCGCGCGCGGGCGGCGCTTCGCCACCGAGTCGGACACCGAGGTGCTGCTCGCGTGCCTGGCGGAGTTCGGCTGGCGGGGATTGGACAAGGGCGAGGGCATGTGGGCCTTCGGCCTCTACAACTCGGACGACGGCTCGCTCCTGCTCGGGCGCGACCGCTTCGGCGAGAAGCCGCTGTTCCTCTATCGGGAGCGAGGCGGGCTTTATTTCGCCTCGGAGGTCAAATGCATCGCGGCGCTCCTCGGGCGCAGGCTGGAAATCGATTTCGACCACCTCTATCGCTATCTGGTCAACGGCTACAAGTCGCTCTATAAGGCCTGTCCCGAGCCCGGTCGAGGGAACGGGCACGCCTTTTTCCAGGGCCTGGAAGAGCTCGCGCCCGGCACGGTGCTCTGCCTGGACGCCCTGGGGCGCGAAGAGCGCCGCCGCTACTGGGAGCCCGAGATCCGCCGCGACGACTCGATGAGCTACGCGGACGCCGTCGCCGGAGCGCACGAGCGGCTGATCGAGTCGGTGAAGCTCCGGCTCCGGGCCGACGTCCCGCTCGCGTTCTGCATGAGCGGCGGCGTCGATTCCAACGCGCTCATCAGCATCGCCAAGAACATCTTCGGCTACGACGTCCACGGCTTCACGATCGCCAACTCCGACGCGCGCTACGAAGAGCAGGAGCTGGTCGAGCACGCGGTCGCCGAGCTGGGCATCCGCCACACGACGATCCCCGTCGATACCGGCGGATTCCTCGCCAAGCTCCGGGAGCTGGTCCGCTACCACGACGCGCCGGTCTACACGATCACCTATTTCGCCCACTGGCTGCTCATGGAGGCGATCGCCGAGCGCGGCTACCGCATCTCGGTCAGCGGCACCGGCGCCGACGAGCTGTTCACCGGCTACTTCGACCACCATCTGGCCTATCTCTACGAGGTCCACGGCGACGCGGACCTCTACCCGGCGGCGCGGCGGGCGTGGATGGAGAAGATCCGGCCGATCGTGCGCAACCCCTATTTGAGCGACCCCGACGCCTTTATCGCCAACCCGGCGCTGCGCGATCACATCTTTCTCAACGCCGACGGCTTCGGCCGCTACCTTAAAACCGACTGGAGCGAGCCTTTCACCGAGACGCGCTACACCGACAGCCTGCTGCGCAACCGCATGCTGAACGAGATCTTTCACGAGGCGGTGCCGGTCATCCTCCACGAGGACGATTTGAACGCGATGTACTTTTCGATCGAGAACCGCTCGCCCTTTCTCGACCGGAGGCTGTTCGAGTTCTGCCACCGGATTCCCACGCGCCATCTGATCCGCGACGGCTACGCCAAGGCGGTTCTCCGCGACGCCGTGCGCGGCATCGCGCCGGAAAAGATCATCGCCAATCCGAGAAAAGTCGGCTTCAACGCGCCGATCTTCTCCTTCCTCGACGTCGGCGACCCGGAGGTGCGGAGCGCGCTGTTGGACCGGAGCCCGATCTTCGACCACGTGCGGCGGGAGATGATCGAGCGGCTGATCGCCAAGCCCGACCTCCCCAACAGCGAAAGCAAATTTTTATTCTATTTTTTGACCGGCAAGATGTTTCTCGAGGAGTTCCAGGCATGAGCCAGGCCGCGGTTTCCTATCCCATCCCCAAGATGCGCTACTGCGCGCGCTGCGTCACGCCCTCGACGCGCCCGAACATCGAGCTCGACGCGCGCGGCGTCTGCAACGCCTGCGCGTCGCACAATCTCAAACAGGGGATCGATTGGAGCGCGCGCGAGAAAGCGTTCCGCGCCGTGGTTGCCAACGCCCAATCGCGGAGCCGCGGCTACGATTGCCTGGTCCCGGTGAGCGGCGGCAAGGACAGCACCTGGCAGGTGGTCCGCTGTCTCGAATACGGCCTCAAGCCGCTGGCCGTCACCTGGAAGACGCCCGCCCGGACCGAGCTGGGCGCGCGGAACCTCGAAAACCTCGTCCGCCTCGGCGTCGATCACATCGATTATCAGGTGAGCCCCATAGTCGAAAGAAAGTTTCTCCTGGAGGGGCTCGCGCGCTCGGGCAGCACGGCGATCCCGATGCACCTGGCGCTGTTCAACATCCCGCTCAAGATCGCGGTCCGGTTCGACATCCCGCTCGTCGTCTGGGGCGAGAACTCGGCCTTCGAGTACGGCGGCGCGGCGGACGAGCGCATGGGCTTTCGGCTCGACGAGAGGTGGCTCAAGAAATACGGGGTGACCGGCGGCACGACCGCCCGCGACTGGATCTCCGGCGATTTAACCGAAAAAGACCTCACCCCCTATTTCGGTCCGAGCGAGCGCGAGCTCGACGATAAAAAAGTCCTGGCGGTTTTCCTGGGCTACTATTTTCCCTGGGACCCGCAGGAGAGCCTCCGCGTCGCCTCGGCGCACGGCTTCCAGGCGCGCGCGGAGGGGCCGAAGACCGGCTACTATAACTACGCCGATATCGACGACGACTTCATCTCGATCCACCATTATCTCAAATGGTACAAGTTCGGCTTCACCCGACTGTTCGACAACCTGTCGCTCGAGATCCGCAACGGCCGGATCAGCCGGGACGAAGCGATCGCGATCGTCCGCGCCGCGGGCGACCAGACGCCGCGCGCGGACATCGAGAAATTCTGCGCCTTCACCGGCATCACCGCGGCGCATTTTTTCTCGCTCATCGAAAAGTTCCGCAATCCGGAGATCTGGACGCGGCGCGGCGGCGTATGGCGGATCGAGGATTTTCTGATCCCCGATTGGGAATGGAGCTAGAAGCAGGCCGATGAAGTTTCAAAGCATGGAGCCGCCCCGCATCTTTACCGTCGGCCACAATCGGGAGATCGAGCTCAAAGATTGCGGCCGGCTGGAGCTCGAGCCCGACGAGCAGGTCACCTTCGTGACGCCGTCGGGGAGCGAGTACGACGTGGCGCGGAAGTCGTGGGGCTACTACGCGACGCCGTCGCTCAACCACCGCCTGCCCCGGCTCGGTCTTAAGCCGGCGCTGGTCCGGAGCGGCGACCGCCTTTATCTCCTGCTCGTGGAAGCGGGGAAGGAGGAGGAATTTCACGCCTACCTCGCGGCCAACCGGATGGAAGTCGTTCAATGGCTGAATGAGGGGGCGGCTCACGAAGCGGCCCGGGCACCGGCCGCTCTTCCCGCGAAACTCGAAACTCCGAACTCGAAACTATTATCCTGTCCGATGTGCGGCGGGAATCGGCTGGACCCCGTTTTTGCCTACGATGAGCCGCCCGAGGGAGAAACGCTCTTCGAGTGCTCGCGCTCGGGAAAATATTATCGCGAGATCCGGCGGTGCGCGGGCTGCGGCCATTATCTGAATCTCCATCAAATGGACCTCGCCCGGATTTACCAGGGCGCTTACGTCGACGCGACTTACGGCGCGGGCGGGATGCGCCGCTCCTATGAGAGGATCATGGCGCTCGCGCCCGAGGAGTCCGACAACTGCCGGCGCGTGGAGCGGCTTCTGGAGATGGTCCCGGGGATGTGCGGCGGCCGCGCCGACGGGCGGAAGCCCGCGGTGCTCGACGTCGGCTCGGGCCTCTGCGTCTTCCTCAAAAAAATGAAAGACGCGGGCTGGCACTGCACGGCGCTCGATCCCGATCCCGCTGCGGTCGAGCACGCGCGCGCCGTCGTCGGCGTCGAGGCGGCGCTCGGCGACTTCATGGAGGCGAACGGCATCGGCTCGTTCGACCTGATCACGTTCAACAAGGTTTTGGAGCACGTCGGCGATCCGGCCGCGATGCTCGGGAAAAGCCGGCAATACCTCCGTCCCGGCGGCGTCGCGTACGTCGAAGTGCCGGACGGCGAATCGGCGGCCGGGGAAGGGCCCGGGCGCGAAGAGTTTTTTATCGAGCACCAGCACGTATTCAGCCTGTGCTCGCTCGGCCTGCTCGCGGCCAGGGCGGGATTCGCGGCTGCGCTCCTGGAGCGGGTGCGGGAGCCGAGCGGCAAATACACGCTCAGGGCTTTTCTCCAGCAAAAATAAATCGGGAGGGATTTATGAACACGGCACGAGCAGAGGCGATGAAAGAGATCTGGGAGCGGTCGTTCGCGGCGCAGGTCGCCGATCAGGCTTACAACACCGCGCCGGTCGAGGCGCTGGTCCGGACCACGGCCTATTACCTGCGCTCCCGGTACACCCAGGCGGCGATG
>DASWFA010000137.1:0-3325 GCA_036394475.1 Binatia bacterium | reverse complement strand
GGCCAAAAACTCATTCGAGGAAAGCCCCGTTTCGCGGATATCGTAGATCACGATATTGGTCTGCACCCGGGCCGGGTCGAGGCGAATGCCGGGCATCGGCGCCAGCTCCCGGGCGAGAAATTTTGCGTTCTCGTGGTCGATGTGGAGCCGCTTCGGCCCCGCCTCCAGCGCGATCAGCCCCGCCGCGGCGAGCACGCCGGCCTGGCGCATGCCGCCGCCCACCATTTTGCGGATGCTCCGGCAGCGGTCGATAAAAGGCCTGTCGGCCACGATCATCGAGCCCACCGGAGCGCCCAGCCCCTTGCTCAGACAAAACTGGACCGAATCGAATTTTCCGGTCATCGCGCGGACGTCTTCGCCGAGATAGGCCGCGGCGTTGAAGATCCGCGAGCCGTCCAGGTGGACCGCGAGGCCGGCTTCATGGGAGCGGTCGCAGATCTCCTGCGCGAGCCGCGTTGGATAGACCGTGCCGCCGGCCAGGTTGTGCGTGTTCTCCAGGCAGACGAGGGCGGTCGGGGCGCGCGCGTACATTTTCGGCCGGATCATCCGGCCGATCTCTTCCCAGGTCATGACGCCGTCTTCGGTGGGAATGAGGCGCGGCAGGAGGCCGGCCACCCCGGCCAGCGCCGCCATCTCATTCGTATAGATATGCGCGTTCTCCTCGCAGATGACTTCCTGGCCCGGCCGCGCGTGCGCGAGCAGGCAGACGAGGTTCCCCATGCTGCCCGACGGGGTGAAAAGCGCCGCCTCGCGGCCGAAGAGCGCGGCGGCGCGCTCCTGCAGACGGTTCACCGTCGGGTCTTCCATGAAGACGTCGTCGCCGACCTCCGCCTCGGCCATCGCCCGGCGCATCTCGGCCGAGGGCTTGGTCACGGTGTCGCTTCTTAAATCGATCGGGCCGGCGGCCATGCCTTACTCCAATCTTCCTTCGAGCTCCCGCGCCGTCTCCGGCGCCAGGGCCGGCCGCACGAAGGCCTGGTAGATCGACTCGTTCTGCAGCCACATGATATCGGCGCGGTTTTCGACCGCCCGGCGCATCTCGCTCTGGAGATGCTCTTCCATGCAGTGGTCCCGGATCACGTCGACGCAGAAGTTGCCGTGTCCCTCGTCGTGGTATTCGTGCACGCGGAAGAAATCGAGCGCGCGGGCGGGAATCCAGGGATAGTGGCGCTCCAGCGCCTCGCGCTCCTCTTTCATCCGCTTCGGCCCGCCGCCCTCGAAGACCAGCCCGGTGCCGATCGCCACCGCCCAGTGGCTCTGCTGGACGAGCGCGACGTACATCTCCAGCGCCGCGCGAATGCCCGGCAGCGGCTCGTAATGGATCATCTCCTCGCGCGCAATCCCTATGCCCTCGCCGAACCGCACCCAGAGCTCGGCGTGGCTCGGGTACTTGCGGCCGACCATGTCTTCGCCCTCTTCCTCGATCATGTTTTCGATCAGCGCGCGGCGCAGCTCGGGCACGGGGCATTTCTGGTAGCGCACGCCGAAAAAGCGATGGATGTTGCGGAACTCGTGAAACAGGTTGCGCGCCCAGCCCTGGAGCTGATCTCGGGTCAGGCGGCCGGTCAGGAGCAGCTGCCGCACCGGGTGCGGCCGGGGATGGCGGTTTCTCAACGTCGATTCGAGATCGGCGATCAATTGTTCGGGCGATAACAGCATGGGTCCTCCGATGGGGCGCCGGACTCGTCCAATCTACATTCCACCGTCGCCCGGCTCAAGCTCCTCAGCGCACAAAGCGGTCGTCGTAGAAAGTCTGGAGCGGCATATCGCGGATCTTGGGATTCGCCTGCGCCTGCTCTTCGACCGCGCCCTTGAGCGCCTCGATCGTGATGCGGCCGGCGGGCTCGATCACTTTGTTGGCGTAAAGCTCGTAGACCTTGTCGATGATCTCGTCGTCGCGGATCAGCGTATATTTGGCCAGGACTCTTTTGGTGAAAGGCTTGTCGGCCTTGACCCGGTCGATGCCGCGCTGGTAGCCGCGCATGAACCTCCGGAGCGCGTCTTCTTTATCTTTGAGCAGCCTCTTGTTGGTCGTGATCGACGGGTTGGGATAGGCGATGTTCAAGTCGGTGATGCTCAGGAGCTCTTTAAAACCGAGCTTCTCCGCCTGCCAGTGGGTCGGCGGCGACAGCACGCCGGCGTCGAGCGAGCCGTTTTGCAGCGCGGCCATGATGTTGGGGATGCTCCCCATCTGCAAAACGACGACGTCTTTTTCCGGATTCAGGCCGGATTTTTTGAGCGCCACGTGGAGCGAGACGTCGGTCGCGCTGCCGAAGCGGGTGACGCCGATCTTTTTGCCCTTCAGCTCCGCGACCGCGCGGATTTTCGCCGGCGCCATGATGGAAAAGATCATCTTTCCCACCGCCATGCCGATCATGGTGAGATCGGCCCCCTTGGCGATGGCGGCGATCACCTGGCCGCCGTTGGGAAAGCCGATGTGCACGTCGCCGCTCAGCAGCGCCTGGGTGAGCAGCGTGCCGCTGGGGATGAAGATCGGCTCGACCTTGATCTCTTCGCGCTCGAAGACGCCGCCGTCCTTGGCGACCCAGAGCGCGACGTAGTTGCCGCTGGTCGAGCTGTAGCCGACGTTGAGCGTCGTCTGCGCGCCGGCCCCGACGGGGAGCGGAAAAACGCATCCCAGGAGAAAAGTCAGCGCGGTCGCCCGCATGGCCGGTTTCATTCGTGACCTCCGTGGTCGCCCGTCGGCGGCACGCTCGAAAGCTAGCGCGGAAAAGCCCCGGGAGTCAAGGCGGTCCGCCCGGCGTCCTTCGACAAAGCTCAGGACGAGCGGCGATATAATCCGTCGCGGTGAGCCTTGACTAATATTGTTGTCTTTTAGATTTCCATCCCATACGATTGGCGTGGATGGTCGTGCTCGAGCTCAGCGGCTTGACGAAGCGTTTCGGCCCCGTGACGGCCGTGGACCGGGCCGACCTCGCGGTCCGCGACGGCGAGCTTTTGGCAATTGTGGGCGAGAGCGGGTGCGGCAAGACGACGACGCTCCGGCTCATCGCCGGCCTGGAGACTCCCGACGCGGGCGCGATTCTGATCGGCGGCGTTCCGATGAGCGACGTTCCGCCGGGCCGGCGCAACGTGCAGATGATTTTTCAGAACTTCGCCCTCTGGCCGCACATGAAGGTTTTCGACCCGCGGCGCTACACGAACCTGACCCTGCCGCTCAAAGTCCGCCGCTGGTCGGAGGAAAAGATCCAGGGCCTCGTCCGGCCGCTGGCCGAACGGCTCGGCATCGACGAGCGGCTTTACGGGCGGAAGCCCGGCGCGCTTTCCGGCGGCGAGCAGCAGCGCGTGGCCCTGGGGCGGGCGC
>DASWFA010000136.1:0-2317 GCA_036394475.1 Binatia bacterium | reverse complement strand
CGGAAGATAGCCGATGAGGAAAAGAGCCGCAGAGGGGCCGCTCCTCGGCGGAAGCCGATGGGTCTCTGGATTTGCGAAGCGGTAGTGTCGGACGTCTTCCGCGCTCGGAGCGGCCCTCTGCGGCCAGAGGAAGAAAAGCCTGGGGGAAACTGTTCCTCATTTGGAAGCCGATATGGAATGTCGCCAAAAATCAGGAGGACGGTTCTTTATCCAGTCGGACAATGCGGGGAATTCCCCAGTCTGGTTAATCGAGCTTCAAAACTATTTTCGCCGTCATGATCCGGGGCGGCGGGGGGCTAAGCCAGGGGATTTTCCGGCTCGGGCATGAGGTTCACGAGGAGGTGCAGCTTGCCTTCCATCACATAGGGCGGGTTGTGCCCGATCACCGAGATCGCCGAGCAGTGCGAGCAGCGGGTTTCGGCGAGAGCCGCGCCGATTTCGCCCGTGGCGATATGGCTCAGCGTGAACGTCTCGCCGCAGACGCAGCATCGAATCACGGCGGTCCAGGTTTGTCCAGGCATAAGGTTATCCGAGCTGATCTGCCGATATATTCAGACTAGGAGTTATCGCAGGCCGGAGCAATGAAGGCTTAAACCCTAAGCGTGTGAATGGCGTTTCCGGAGCGGAGCGGAGAAGAGAATTCAGCGCGAGAAAGAATCGACGGCGGATCGGAATTCAACACTCGACATGCAAAATGCAAAATTACTCTAGGTGCCCATGTTCCAGGACGAGAGGTATTTTTCCTGCTCGGCGGAGAGCCGGTCGATGCGGATGCCCATGCTGGAGAGCTTCAGGCCGGCGACCCAGTCTTCGACCGCCCGGGGCACTTCGTAAACCTGCGGCGTGAGGGTTTTGCGGTTCTTGACCGCCCATTCGGAGGCGAGCGCCTGGGTGGCGAAGCTCATGTCCATGACCGACGCCGGGTGGCCCTCGGCCGCGGCCAGGTTGACGAGCCGCCCCTCGCCGAGGATGAAGATCTTTTTCCCGCCCGGCAGCGTGTAGGCGTCGACGAAGTTGCGCACGTTCTTCTCTTCCTTGCGCGCCATCTGCTTCAGCCCCTTGAGATCGATCTCGATGTCGAAGTGGCCCGAGTTGCAGACCACCGCGCCGTTTTTCATCAGCTTCAAGTGCTCTTTGCCGATCACGTGCATGTCGCCGGTGAGCGTGATGAACAGGTCGCCGATCTTGGCCGCCTCTTTCATCGACATCACTTCGAAGCCGTCCATGGCGGCCTCCAGGGCGCGGATCGGGTCGACCTCGGTCACGATCACTTTCGACCCCATGCCGCGGGCGCGCGAGGCGACCCCCTTGCCGCACCAGCCGTAGCCGGCCACGACGACGCGCTTGCCGGCGAGCAGCATGTCGGTCGCGCGGATGACGCCGTCGATGGTCGACTGCCCGGTGCCGTAGCGGTTGTCGAACAGGTGCTTGGTGCTCGCGTCGTTGACGGCGATGACGGGGATCTTCAATTTCTTGTCCGCGGCCAGGGCGCGCAGCCGGATGACGCCGGTCGTGGTCTCCTCCATGCTGGCGATCAGCTTGGAGGCGAGGTGGGCGTAGTCCTTGTGCAGCATCGAGACGAGGTCGGCGCCGTCGTCCATCGTGATGACCGGCGCGTGGTCGAGCGCCGTCCGGAGGTGGCGGTAGTAGGTCTTATGGTCCTCGCCCTTGATCGCGTATGTGGGGATGCCGTCGTTTGCGACCAGGCTCGCGGCGACGTCGTCCTGGGTCGACAGGGGATTGGATGCGCAGAGGAGCACCTGCGCGCCGCCGGCCTTCAGCGCCTGGACCAGGTTGGCGGTCTCGGCGGTGACGTGGAGGCAGGCCGAGAAGCGCAGCCCGCGAAACGGCTTTTCTTTTTGAAAGCGCTCGCGCACGCGGCCGAGCACCGGCATGTCCTGGCCGGCCCAGAGGATGCGTTTTTTCCCCTGCGGAGCTAAAGCAAGGCTCTTGACGTCATAGTTCTTTGCCATGAATGCGGACTCCTCACCACCCGGCCGGCGCTACGCCTTGGCGGCGGTTTTTTTCAGCGCTTCGACTTTGTCGGTTTTTTCCCAGGTAAAGCGGCCGTTCTCCGGCGCGCGGCCGAAGTGGCCGTAGGAGGCGGTGGAGCGATAGATGGGTCGTTTCAGATCCAGAGTTTGAATGATGCCCTTGGGCGTGAGACTGAAAACCTCCCGCACGATGCGGGCGATGTCTTTTTCCGGAATCGCGCCGGTGTCGAACGTGTCGACGGTGATCGAGACCGGGTCGGCGACGCCGATGACGTAGGCGAGCTGCACCTCGCACTTGTGCGCGAGCCGGGCGGCGACGATGT
>DASWFA010000135.1:0-6572 GCA_036394475.1 Binatia bacterium | reverse complement strand
CCGCGGCGAAGGCGCCGAGCCGGGCGGCGGGCTGCCGGACGGGCCGGGCCGGGACCTGTTGATGTCGAGATGCTATCAATGCCATGGCGAATCGATGTGGCAGGACCAGCGCCTGGACCGCCGGGGCTGGGAGGCGGCGCTCTACCGCATGATCGGCCGTGGCGCGCTCTGGACCGAGGACGAGATCAACGCGATGGCCGCGTATTTGGGCACGGCCCGTGGGCCGCAAGCCGACAAGGCGCCGAAGGAGACGCCGGGGAGGACGCAATGAGAGAGCTGGTCGCGCGCTATCTATCGCAGTCGATCTCGCGCCGGGGCTTCCTCAAGGGATTGACCCGAGCCGGCCTATCGCTGGCGGCGGCCGAGTCGATCCTCCAGTCGCTCAACGCGGTCGCCGACGCGCAGGAAGCGCGGCGGGCGGCGCCGGAAGGGGTCAAGCTCTTCCAGGGCAACGGGGCCTCCGCCTTCGCCGAGCAGCTCGTCGCCTCGGGCGTCAAGTACGTTTTCGGCAACTCGGCCAGCGAAGACGCCCATTTTTACGACGCGCTGGTCGACCGGCCCCAGCTCAAATACATCCTTACGCCGCACGAAGGGCCGGGCGCGGCGATGGCCGCCGGCTACGTCAAGGCCTCGGGCGAGCCGGCGCTCGTGATGCAGGCGGGCTTCGTCGGGCTCGCCAACGCGATGGGCCAGATGTTCAACGCCTTCAAAGAGCAGACGCCGCTGGTGTTTTACAGCTACCGCACCGACCAGACGCGCCGCTCCGGGCGCGACGGCTTCGAAGAGGTCGCCAACCAGGAGCAGGTGGTCCAGCCGCTGACGAAATATTCCTGGCTCGCGCGGCGCGCCGACATGATCCCCGAGACCGTGCGCCGCGCGTTCAAGGCGGCGTGGACGCCGCCCTACGGTCCGGCCTACGCCTCCTGGCACGCGGACTTCAACGACGAGGCGGTCCGGACCGAGATCATCGTCCAGGACAAGATCGACCCGCGCGGCCGGGTGCGGCCGAATCCCAAAGAAATCGAGCGCGCCGCCAAGCTTCTGGTCGAGGCGAAAACGCCGGTCATGATCGTCGGCGACGAGCTCTACAAGGCCAAGGCGGTCGACAAGGCTGTGAAGCTCGCGGAGATGATCGGGATGTCGGTCACGCAGGTGCGCCAGCTCTTCGCCAACTTCCCCGAGACCCATCCGCTGTGGGTGGGGACGATTCCCAGCTCGCGCGTCGATTCGCTGACGTATCCGAAGGACGCCGACGTGGTGATCAACGTCGGCAACAAGCTCCAGCACAACACGCCGGCGCCGATCGTCGCGCGGAGCGCCAAGTTCATCGACCTACGGAACGACAACTGGTCCATGGGCAACGTCATCACGACCGAGGCGCCGCTTTTCGCCGACGTCGCCTACGGCCTCGACGACCTGATCGCCGCGGTCGAGAGCGCCATGACCCCGGCGCTGAAATCCAAGGTCGCGGAGCGCGCCGAAAGCGTGCGCAAGTTCACGACCGAGGCGCGGAAGCTCCGGGCCCAGATCGTCAAAAACCCCGACTGGAACGCGAGCCCGCTGCTCGCCGACCGGCTCACCTGGGAGGTCGCCCAGTTCGCCGAGAAGGACGCGATCGTCGTCCACGAGGCGGGCTCGATCGGCTTTCACAGTTTCGAGTTCAACCCGCTCGGCGGCCGCGAGCTTTTCTTCTATTACGGCGCGCACCTGGGCTCGGGCGTGGGCACCGCCGCCGGCGTCAAGCTGGCGCGGCCGAACCAGCAGGTGATCTGCCTCGTCGGCGACGGCTCGTTCATCTTCGGCCCGACCGCGCTCTGGAACATGGCGCGGCTTGAATTGCCGGTCATCACGATCGTCTATAATAATCATGCCTACTCGGGGCCGCACAGCCGCGCGATCAACCACTCTCCCGGCGGACGGATGGTCCAGACCGGCAAATTCGTTCACGATTATCTCGGCAACCCGGATATGAACATGGCCTATATCGCCAAGGGGTTCGGCGTCGAGGGCGAGGTGGTCGAGTCGCCGGGACAGCTCAAGGAAGCGCTGGCGCGGGCGAAGCGCTTCACCGAGGAAGGCAAGCCCTATCTCATCGACGCCCAGGTCAGGCGCACCGGCGTGGCGTGGGCGGAGAAGCCCTGGACGCCGCCGATCCGCATCGCCCAGGAACGGACGCGAAAGGTTTGAGCCGTTGATCGCACAGCGCGCCGCATTGGTCCTGGGGCTTCTGCTGCTCTTTTCATCTCCCGCCCTGGGGCAGGCGAAGGGGCTCAAGAAAATCCGCGTGGGCGTCCCGTCCGTCACCGTCGGCAACATTATTATTTACGTCGCCAAGGACGCCAAGCTGTTCGCCAAATACGGCCTCGATCCCGAGGTCGTCGTGGTGCAGGGCTCGGGCGTCGCCTCCAAGGCGATGGTCAGCGGCCACCTCGACATCGCGCCGGTGGCCACGCCCACGGTGATCAACGCCGATCTGGCCGGCTCGGACCTGGCGATCCTGGCGCATACCATGCCGAGCGTCATCCACACCCTCATGGCGAAGCCATCGATCAAGCGGCCGGAAGACCTGAAGGGCAAAAAAATCGCCATCTCGAGCTTCGGCTCGCTGACGGATTTTCTCGTCCGCCACATCCTCAGGAAAAAGGGCCTCAACCCCGACAAGGACGTGACCTTTCTCCAGATCAGCGGCGACGCCGAGCGGCTCGCGGCGCTCGGCAAGGGCGTGGCGGACGCGGCGGCGATATCTTTCCCCGGCTACGCCCGGGCGCAGAAGCTCGGCTTCGCGATGGTCTGGGACGCCGCGAAAGAAATCTCCTATCCCTGGATGGAAATCGTCGCGCGCCGGGCCACGGTCCAGCGCGACCACGACATGGTGCTCAACTACATGAAGGCCCACCTCGAGGGCATCGCCCTTTTCAAGCAGGACGAGAGGTTCGGCAAGCGGGTCATCAGGAGGACCCTCAAGCTCGACGATACCGACCTTATCAACGAGTCTTACGAGCTGTTCGCCAAATCGTTTCTGCCGGTTCCCTATCCCAACGTCTGGGGCATGCGGACGAGCTTCGAGTACATCGCGCAGACGCGCCCGGACGTCTGGAGCCACAAGCCGGAGGAGTTCGTCGACGCGAGCTTCGTCGAGGAGCTGGAAAAAAGCGGCTTCATCAAGAAGCTGTACGAGAGACCCTGACGGGCCTCATCCGACGGCGGCCCGCACCGCCTCGGCGATGCGGGATTCCGACGGCACGATAAAATTCTCCAGCGGCTCGCTGTACGGAACGGGCGCGTCGAGCGTCGCGACGCGCCGGATCGGCGCCTTCAGGCGGTCGAAGCCCGCCTCGGCGATCCGCGCCGCGAGCTCCGCGGCGACGCCGCAGCTCCGGTGCGTCTCGTCGACGATCACAACGCGGCGCGTCTTTTCCACCGAAGCCATCAGCGCGGCGAAATCGAGCGGGACCAAGGTCCTCGGATCGACGACCTCGACGTCGATTCCCTCCGCCGCGAGCCGCGCGGCGACCGCCAGCGAGCGCTGGACCATGTAAGACGTCGCTATCACGGTGACGTCGCCGCCGCGCCGCTTCACTTCGGCGACGCCGAACGGGATCGCCTCGTCGTTTTCCGGCACCGGCCCGCGCGTCTCCAGAAGCTGGACGTGATCGATGAAGACCGTCGGGTTATCGCTTTGGATCGCCGTTTTCAAAAGCCCTTTGACGTCGCGCGGCGAAGCGGGGAGGACGATCTCCAGCCCCGGGCAGTTCCACAGCATCGCCTGCGGGCTCGCCGAGTGCTGCGCCGCGCCGCCGCCGCGGATGCCGTGAAAAAGATGGAAGACGACCGGCGCGCGCGTCTGCCCGCCGGACATGTAAAAGGCGTTGGCCGCCTCGTTGACCACCTGCGGCCAGGCCTCGAAAATAAAGCTGCCGGTGCTGAGATCGACGACCGGCCTCAGCCCGGCCATCGCCGCGCCGGTCGCGAGGCCGCAGAAGCCGAGCTCCGAGATCGACGGCGCGACGACGCGGTCGGGATAGCGCTCGGCGATCGCCTGGAAAACCGCCCGGCGCGGGCTCAGGCTCAAAAAAGTCCCGCCGATGAGATGCACCCTCTCGTCCGCCGCGAGCATCTCCCCGAGCGCCTCGAACTTGGCTTCGTAGTAGGCGATCTCTCTCATGGCAGCGCCCTCGCTCGGTCGCCGCATGCGCGGAGCGCGCCCGGGGGTCTCTCGAAGGTCCGATGCGCGGGACGAGGCGGCGCAAGCGTGGCGAGGAGCCGCTCTAAGTAAGCGATCCCAGCGTACCGCAGGCGCATCGCCTCGGACCGGAGAGAGATTTCCGGGTGCGCGTTACGTACGGCGGAATTTCTTTCCTCAAGCGAAGACATCTTTTAACGCCTCTTCCGGCTCCGGGTACGGGCTTGCCAGGGCGAAGCCCGCCGCCGCGGCGACGGTCTCTCTTGCCTCCCGCTCCAGCGTTGCGATCTCCTCGCGCGTCGCCTGTTTGGCCTCGACCAGCTCGCGCGCGAAGATAAGGAGCGGATCGGAGGCGCGATACCATTCCCGCGATTTCTCAGGCACCGCGTTAACATCCCATGCGAGGGAAATGTCGGTCGGCGCCGGAACCGTCGGCCAGTTCGTCTCGCTGCCGGGCCAGCGCACGGTCTGCGCTTCGATGAACTGCGGCCCGGCGCCGCGGCGGATCTCATCGATCGCTTGAGAGACGGCGGCGTGGACCGCGCCGGCGTCGGTGCCGTCGATCTCGCGCGCGGGAATTTTATAGGCGCGGGGCAGATCGGTCAGCGGATAGACCGCCATCGAGTCGGACCGGGATGTGCCCGCCGCGCGCCCGGCGCCGTACTTGCCGTTGTTTTCGCAGAGAAACAGGACCGGCAGCTTCCAGAGCGAGGCCAGGTTCAACGCCTCGGGCGCCGCGCCCTCTTCGAGCGCGCCGTCGCCGAAGCAACAGACCGTGACGCGGCGGTTTTTCAGCGCCTTGGCCGCATAGGCCGTCCCGGCGGCGAGCGGAACGATGCCGGCCACGACCCCCGACGTGTGGAGAAAACCGAGCGCGACGGCCGCCGCGTGAAAGCTCCCGCCCTTGCCCTTGTTGTAGCCGTCGCTGCGCCCGAGGATTTCGGCGAACAGACGCGCGGGCTCGGCGCCGCGCGCCAGCAGATGGCCGTGGTTCCGATGGGTGGTGAAAATGTAGTCGTCCGCCCCCAGGCACGAGAGCGCCGGCACGCCGGTCGCCTCCTGCCCGATGTAAACGTGGTAATGGCCGCGAAACGCGCCGGCGTCGTGGAGCGCGATAAGCCGCTCTTCGAAATGGCGGATGAGGAGCATCCGGCGGCAAAAATCGACCAACGCTTCGCGCGGTAGTTGCGGCAGCACGATGCGTCGAGTTAAATGAAAAGAGCGCGCTTTGTCAACGACAGAGCTCCGGATTGACAGCCCCGGCGGCCGGGGGCTATATGCAGTGAGACATCGCCGGGGGAGGTTCGCAATGACCCGCCGCCCATCCGTCCTGCCGCTCGTTCTCCTTATTTTGGCTATTTTGCTGGCCGCTCCTTGTGCCTTCGCCCAGGGCAAAAGCCTCAAGAAAATCCACGTCGGCGTTCCCGCGGTCAGCATGGGCAACATGATCGTTTTCTTCGCCAAGGAGGCGAAGCTGTTCGAGAAGCACGGCCTCGACGCCGAAGTCGTGGTCATGCAGGGCTCCGGGATCGCCGCGCGCGCCCTGGTCGGCGGCAGCGTGGAAATCTCGCCGATCGCCACGCCGACCGTGATGAACGCGGTGCTGGCCGGGTCGGACATGGTGATCCTCGCGCATACGATGCCGGGAGTGGTCCAGTCGCTGATGGTCCGGCCCGAGATCAGGCAGGCCGAAGACCTGAAGGGGCAGACGATCGGCGTGACGACCTTCGGCTCCCTCACCGATTTTCTCGTGCGCTACCTCGCGCAGCGAAAGGGGCTCAATCCGGACAAGGATTTCGCGCTGCTGCAGATCGGCGCCGACAACGAGCGGCTCATCGCGCTCCGGCAGGGGAAGATCCAGGGCGCGACGCTTTCCCATCCGGCGTATATCCTGGCCGCGCGCGCGGGCTTCACCCCGCTGTGGGATTTTTTCAAGGAGGTGGACTATCCCTGGAGCGAGATCGCCTCGCGCCGGGCGATCATCCAGCAGGACCGGGATCTCGTGATGCGCTACATGCGGGCGCACCTCGAAGGCATCGCGCTGTTCAAGAAAGATCCGGAGCTGGCGAAGAAAGCGATAAAAAAAATGCTGCGCCTCGACGACGACTCTCTGGCGCAGGAGTCCTGGGAGATCTTCGCCAAATACCGCCTGCCGGCGCCCTATCCCAACATCAAGGGCTTGAAAACGAGCTACGAATACGTGGCTCTTGCGCGTCCCGACGTCTGGAAGCACAAGCCGGAGGAGTTCGTCGACGCGAGCTTCGTCGAAGAATTGGAAAAAAGCGGCTTTATCAAAAAGCTGTATGAGAAATAAACGGTTTTCGCGCTTCGACGGGGCTCAGCACGAACGGAAAAAATGTTCGACGATTCCGAAGTACCGTTCGCCCTG
>DASWFA010000134.1:0-2591 GCA_036394475.1 Binatia bacterium | reverse complement strand
CTTCCGCCGCGCCGGTCACGCCGCGGAGGGTTGCCGCCGTTTTTCCCCGCCGTGGGCGCGGCGCAGTTTGGGCAGGACGTCGCGCCCATAGCCCTGGATAAAGGCGCGTTGGTCGGGGCCGGCGGAGTGAAAGATGAGGTGGTCAAAGCCGAGGTCGATGTATTTCCGGGCATATTTTACGTGGTCTTCGGCGCGCGCCGAGATGCAGACGGCCTGTTTCACGGTGTCCGAGCCCACGGCCTTGCCGTTGTCCTCCGACATCTTCGGCGTGTAGATCCTTTCGACGAACAGCGCGGGGATGAAAGTCCCCGCCCAGTACTCCTTCCGGATCTCGATCGCCTTCTCCTCGTCGTCGGTATAGGCGACGCCGAGCTCGATCATGCGCGGCATCTTCGCCGGGTCCTTGCCGGCCTCCCGGGCGCCGGCGTCGAAGTTCTCGAAGATCTTTCGATAGGTCTCGGGCTCTTCGCCGCCCACGGTGATGAGCGCGTCGCCGTGCCTGCCGGCGAAGCGGGCGCTCCCCGGCGCCATCGAAGAGATAAAAATCGGGATCGGCTGGTCCGGCAGCGTGTAGAGCTTCGCCTGGCGCGTCTGATAAAATACGCCCCGGTGCGTGACCTTCTCGCCGGTCCATAATTTGCGCATCAGCTCGATCGCCTCGGCCAGCCGCTCGCGGCGGATTTTATAGTCCGGCCACTCGGCGGTGGCGGAATATTCGTTCAGCGCCTCGCCCGTGCCGACGCCCAGATAGCTCCGCCCCGGCGCAAGACAGGCCAGCGTGGCCGCCATCTGCGCCGCGACGGCCGGGTGATAGCGGAAGATCGGGCAGGTGATGCCGGTGCCGAGCATGATTTTATGCGTCCGCGCCGCCGCCGCTCCGAGCCAGGTCCAGACGAAGCAGGCCTGGCCCTTTTCGGCCCAGGGATGGAAATGGTCGCTGGCGTCGATCGAATCGAAGCCGGCCTGTTCGGCGGCGACGGCGTATTCGAGCAGCTCGCCCGGAGGATACTGCTCGGTCCCGGCTTTCCAACCTAATTGCAGCATGGTTCCATTTGAAAATTTATCGCTCGGTGCCAAACCATCAAGATGGGAAGAGCCTCCAGGCGTGTAACATGACGGCCGCGGCGGCGCGGAATCCCACCTTGACAAGCGCGGTGCCATGCTCCAAAATCTCGTCAGATTCCACAAGATTTCCGATCAAGGGGGGTTCTATGGCGACGAGTCAGACCCGTTGGCAGCCTACGGAGGGGACGCAGGAGACGACGCCCGTGCACGTCAAAAAGATCGGGCACGTGGTCTTCAGCGTCAGCGACATCGAGCGGAGCGGCAGGTTCTGGACCGAGATCATGGGCTTTAAATTTTCCGACAAGAACGAGCGCGGCATGGTCTTTTACCGCTGCGCCAACGACCACCACACCATCGCCCTGCTCCAGGCGACGGAAAAAAACCAGCTGCCCAAGCGCGGCGAGCTGGGCTTCGACCACGTGGCCTTCGAGGTGACGAGCGTCTCGGAGCTTTTTCGCATCCGCGACTTTCTCCGCGCCAAGGGCGTGGAGATTTTCTACGAGGGCCGGCGCGGCCCGGGCGGCAACCCCGGCGTCGAGTTCTACGATCCCGACGGCTACCAGATCGAAGTCTACGCCTCGATGGACCAGGTCGGCACCGAGGGGAAGAGCCGTCCCGCGAACGAATGGAAGCGCGCCACGACGCTGGAAGAAGCCGTCGCGACTCCGCTGCCCGGCGCCGAGTACTATTAGCAGGGCGGCCATAAAGGCCCATATACTTCGTTGCGCTCGAACCGCTTCGCTCGACGTACTGAAAAAAGTACGCCTGCGCTCGCGGTTCATCGCGCGTCTCGTCTCTGGGACCTTTCTGACCGCCCTGAAAGAGAAATTTCCAAAGCGCGGTCAACCGGAGCGTTGAAATAATTCCATGATCTCCGTCCAGCGGCTCGCGAAGCAATTTCCCGCCGGCGGCGGCAGCGTCGCGGCGATCAAGGACTTGAGCTTCGAGGTCGCGGAAGGGGAATTCTTCGTCATCGTCGGCGCCAGCGGCTCGGGCAAGACCACGCTGCTCCGCTCGGTCGCCGGCCTCGAGCTGCCGGACCGGGGCGTTATTTCGATCGGCGGCCGCGTGGTCTCCTCCGACGACCCGCCCGCGTGGGTCCCCTCGCAGCAGCGCAAGCTCGGCATGGTCTTTCAGTCCTACGCCGTCTGGCCGCATCTCACGGTTTATGAAAACGTCGCCCTGCCGCTCGCCGAGGGGAGCCAGCGCATCCCGCGCGGCGAGGTCAAAAACCGCGCGCGCGAGGCGCTCCGCCTGGTTCAATTGGAAGAAATGGCCGGCCGCCCGGCGACGCTGCTCTCGGGCGGGCAGCAGCAGCGCGTCGCGCTGGCGCGCGCCATCGCGGTCAATCCGAGAATCCTCCTGATGGACGAGCCGCTCTCGAACCTCGACGCGCGGCTCCGCGAAGAGGTGCGCGGCAAGATCCGCGAGCTGGCGAAAGAGCTGGGCTCGACCGTGCTCTACGTCACGCACGACCAGGTCGAGGCGATGGCGATCGCCGACCGGATCGCGCTGATGCAGGCGGG
>DASWFA010000133.1:0-9277 GCA_036394475.1 Binatia bacterium | reverse complement strand
GACATCATCAAGGTCTACGAGTATTCCACGCCGGAGGTGATCCGGGCGCTCGCCGAAGAGGCGCGCAAGGCCGGCAAGCCGATCGGCGGCCACAGCGAAGACATCCTCATGTCGGTCCAGAACGGCTACGAGTTCGTCGAGCACAGCTACGCCGTCGTCTCCTCGTCGATCAAGGATCCCAAAAAGAAAGAAGACTTGAACCGCCGGCGCGCCGCTTTCCGCGACCGCATGTCGACGCCGGAGTACCATTTCTACGCGGAGCAGGATCATTTCGACGAGATCGTCCGCGCCATGGTCGAGCGCAAAGTGTCCTGGGCGCCCACGCTTTCGACCTTCTGGAGATTTTACTCGCCCCGGCGCGAGCGCTTCAAGGAAGCGGACGCCAAGCTGCTCGCGATTCCCTATCTGCCGCCGTACTTCAAGGCCAACGTGCGCCAGACCTACGAGGGAGTCGATAAGATCGCCGACAAGGAGCTTTTAAGCCGGGTCAGGCTCGGCTACGAAAAGATCCAGGACTTCATCCGCCGCTATGTCCGCGCCGGCGGCAGGATCCGGGCCGGGTCGGACCCCAATTCGATTTTACCCGCGTGGGCGGTGCACGCGGAGATGGAGCTCCTGGTCGAAGCGGGCCTCACGCCGATGGAGGCGATTCTCGCCGCCACGAAAAATCCGGCCGAGGAGATCCGCCGCGAGAACGACCTCGGCGTCATCAAGCCGGGGAGCCTCGCCGATATCCTCGTGGTCGAGGGAAATCCCCTGGAAGATATCTCCCGGACGCGGAACGTCAAAATGGTCTTCAAAGATGGGAAGGATCTCAAGCTCGGCTACAGCAAGGATTTCAAGAACCCGCTGCCGCTCCTCGACGGCGACCGCCCGCAGCCTGAAATAGACTCGATCTCTCCGGCGTCCGTGGTCCAGGGAAAAGGGCCGGTCACCGTCGCGATCGAGGGCGGCAACTTCATGAGCACGAGCGTGGCCACGCTGAACGGCAGGCCGCTGCCGACCGAGGTGGAGATCGGGCGGCGGCCCTATCCGCAGAACTTCGATCGCGGGCGAAAATTGACCGCGGTCGTCGACGCCAAGCTGATCGAAAAGGCCGGGACTTACGAAATCCGGGTGGTCGAGCCCGGACCCGGCGGGACGGCGTCGGCCCCGCAGTCCTTCATCGTCAAATTCCGGTAAGGCGCGATGGCGGCGCGGGAAAAAATACGCCTGGGCTACGACAACGCCGAGGGCGCGAAGATCGCGCTCTTCGTCGGCCTGGACCGGGGTCTGTTCGAAAACCGGGGCATCGATTTAGCCGCCGAGCGCGTCAGCCCGGTAAAGCTCGGCACGCCCCGGCTTCTGGCCGGGGAGATCCAATTGCTTCTGGGCAACTCCGGTCCGGTCGTCGAAGCGATCGCGCGGGAGGAAAAGCCGCTCGCGGTGATCGCCAGCCTGGGGCCGGCGAGCTTCGCCGTTTTCGTCCGCGCGGCGACCGCGTCGGCGGGAGATCTGAAGGGCAAGCGATTCGGCGTCAGCACCCCGGGCGCGAGCCAGGACCGGATCGCGCGGCGCGCGCTCCGGCGGCTCGGCCTTGAGCCCGAGCGGGACGTCGGCATCGTCTACACCGGCTTCAACAACTCCACCGAACGGCTCGCCGCGCTGGCGCATGGCGAGGTCGACGCCGTCATCGGCGGACTGGAAAACTACCCGGACTTTCCGGAGCTGTCGGAGACCGAGTCGCGCGGCCTGAAGAAGCTCGTCGATCTGGCAGCCCTCGACATCCATATCAGCGGCAGCGATATCGCCGCGACGCGCTCGTTTGTCGCGGACGAGCGAGAGACCGGCCGGCGATTTATCGCGGCGCTGGAAGAGTCGCTCGCGCTCGCCAAGGCGCGGCCCGACCTCGTGGGCGAGGCCTTCAAGAGCCGCCTCGGACTATCCGATCGGAAAGCCGTCGCAAGCAAGGTCCAGGGGTATTACAGCCTGAGCCTTCCAACGCGCCCTCTCCCGGACCGGCGGGCGATCCAAAACAATCTCGACGAGCTGGAGGAGAAATATCCCGGCGCGGCTCTTCCTCAGGTCTCCGGCTGCATCGACGAGAGCCTGTTCTAGCGATGCGGCGCCCGGTTTATCTTTCGCTGTGCTTCTGCCTCTGCTTGACCGGCGCCGTCGGCGCCCAGGAGCGCCGGCTGGAGCCGCTCGCCGCCTCCTATCCTTCGGTGACCGGCAACATGGCGCCGCTCTGGCTCGCCAGGGAAAGCGGGCTCTTCGAAAAATACGGCCTGGAGGTGAAGCTGGTCAACATCGCCTCGGGCGTCGTTTCCGTCAACGCCCTGATCGGCGGCGATATCCAGATCGCCGCCGCCTCGGGATCGACCGCGGTCGCCGCCGCGGGCCGCGGCGCGCCGGTCGCGATCATAGCCACCTTCGGGCCGACGCCTTACAGGCTCGTCGCGCAGCCGTCGATCGGCTCGATTCAAGCCTTGAAGGGCAAGGTCATCGGCACCAGCCGGCCCGGCGCCGGCTCGGACTTCGCGCTGCGCCGGCTGCTCGCCAAGCTGGGACTGATCCCCGGCCGCGACGTCACGGTGCTGCCGACGGGCTTGAGCGAATCGGACAAGAGAGTGCTCGTGATGCTCCAGGGAAAAATCCACGCCACGATCGCCAGCCCCGACAGCATCGCGCAAATCGAGCTCAGGGGAGGGAAGGTGAGCGTGCTCGCGGACCTCTTGCAGATGGGCGTTTCCACGAGCGGCAGCGTGCTCGCCGCGACGCGGCCGTTTTTAAAAACCCGCCGCGCCGCGGCGAAAGCCTTTCTCAAGGCCTTCGGCGAAGGGGTCTGGATCGGCCGGACCGACCGGGAGCGGACCTTCGCGGTCTATCGCAAATATCTCCGCGTCACGGACCCGGCCCAGCTCGAAATCCTCAGGAAGACTTCCATCCTCGACCGGATTCCGCCCAAGCCCTACCCCGAGGAGGAGGCCGTCCGCGTGGACATCGAGGACATGATCGCGGGCCGGCCCGACCTCAAAGGCGGGATGGAAGGAAAAAGCCCCGCCGATTTTATCGACGGCTCGCTGCTGAAGGAAATCGAGGGCGAAAACTTCTTCGCGCGCCTCTACGGCAGATAGCGTTTTCAAGATGCGGCTTGACAGACTCATCGCCTGTAAGATATTTCCTGATGAGAGAGTTTTACGGGAGGTAACGTTCCTATGGCCACGATCACCGAGCTGAGAAACCGCGCCCGCAAGATGTTCCAGGACATCAAGACGCCCTGGACCTACCCGCGCTTTCCCGATCCGCCGAAAGAGTTTCTGCCGCCGGAAAAATTCCTCGAGCTGGTTTCCGAGACGGTGCTGGTCCACCACACCAAGATCAACCATCCTTTTTGCGTCAAGCTGGTGCGCGGCGAATGGAGCATGAAGCAGCTTCAGGCCTGGGCCAAGCAGGACTACCACGCCAAGGTCCAGACGCTCCGCAACGACGCCTATATCGTCGCCACCGCGCCGACGCTCGACGAGCTCCAGGAGCAGCTCAAGGTTTTGCTGTCCGAATCGGGCGAGGACCTGGCCGGCGGCAAATACCCCAGCCACCCGGAGCTGTGGCTCCGGTTCGCCGAGGGATTGGGCCTCCGCCGCGACGAGGTGACCCGCTCGGAGCTTTCGCCGCTCATGCAGGTCGTGCTCGACGCGGAGCGCTACAAGTCGATGAAGCAGACGGTCGGCGATCTCCCCGCGAACCTGCGCGTGGGCGAGAAAATCAATTCCATCGTCCATCCGGTCTGGGCCGAAGCCCTGAAGGAGAAGTACCGCGTGCCGGAAGAGGCGCTGGAGTTTTTCACCGCGCACGGCGAGGCCGACCAGGAGCACGGCAAGCTGGGCGAGCAGATCGTGCTCAGCCGGGCTGTCACGCCGGACTCCCAGCGCGCGATCTGGCTGCACTTGAAAAAGAGCCAGGGCAAGCAGTGGGTGACCTACGACGCCTTCCACCAGGCGGCGATGGAGGCGGACGACGCCCAGCGCGCGGCTTAGCCCCCGCGCTTTCCTCTACCGGGAGGCAAAGGAGACGGCCGCAAGCCTTCCGGCTTGAGCGGTAAAGGATTTAAAAAATCGAAAAACCAAAAGCGCAATGGAAGTCTCCCAGGCCCGACGCTCCGCTGGCGAAAAAAGTGGCGCTGTCGTGCCGGATTCTCGCCCGGCTGGGGCTGTTCAAGGAAACCACCGGCCATGTGAGCGCGCGCAACCCCGACGGCCGGTCGATGCTGATCCGGGGCCGGGGCGGCGCGGAGACCGGCCTCCTCTTCACCCGGCCGAAGGACGTCGTGCTGGCGGATTTTGACGGCGCGCCGCTGAAGAGCCGCGCCGGCCTCAAGACGCCGAACGAAGCCTGCATCCACGGCGAGATTTACAAGCGGCGGCCCGGGGCCGGCGGCGTGGTTCACGCCCATCCGCCGTCGATCGTTCTCACCAGCATGGCGGGCATCGCCCTCAAACCGATTTTCGGCGGCTACGATCCGCAGGGCATGCGCCTGGCGGTCAAAGGCGTGCCGCTCTACCAGAGCAGCCTCACCCTCCATTCCGTCGCGCAGGTGCACGAGATGCTCGAAGTCATGGGCGACAGCGACGTCTGCGTGCTGCGCGGCCACGGCGTCGTGGTGGTGGGGAAAACGATCGAGGAGGCGACGGTCCGGGCGATCAAGCTGGAGCATCTCGCCCAAATGAACTTATCGGCCGCGGCGCTGGGCAGCGTCCCGGCCATCCCGCAAGTGGACATCGACGCCTTTCTCGCGCGCCGGGGCGTGCCGGGAAAAACCCAGGACCCGGTGTGGCGCTACTACGCGGAGTGGCTGGAAAAAGGGTAGGGGCACCCTCACCCTTCCCTCTCCCTAAAAGGGCGAGGGTGAAGACCGGAATCTCTACACGAATGAAGAGAAAAGTCTCGGCATCTTCATCCTTCCTCTCCCTTCCAGGGAGAGGATACAGGTGAGGGTCGAAAGATTCAGGGGCTGAAACCGTGGCGAAAAAACCAAATCAAAAAGCGCTGGTGGAAAATTTAAAGCGGCGGCTCGTCGACGGCCTCCAGGTCGTCACCGGCGAAGGGATTTTATCCGGCTCGGGCCATCTGAGCGCGCGGATTCCGGGGACGGACACGTTTCTCATCAACCCGCGCTTCGCCGGGGTGCTCGCCGATCCCAGGGACATCTGCACGGTGACTTTCGACGGCAAGCGCATCGCCGGCAAGGGGCCGATCCCGTCCGAGAGCCTCATCCACAGCACGATTTACAAAAACCGGCCCGACGTCGGCGGCGTGCTCCACTGCCACGCGCGCAGCTCCATTCTCCTCGGCCTGCAGGAGGGCGGCCTGGTTCCGTTCAGCCGCGAGGCGCGCCTGTTCGCCGACGGCGTGCCGATCTTCCCCGAAAGCCATGGCATCAATACCGACGCGCTGGCGCGCCGCATGGTCGAAGCGCTCGGGCCGCACCACGCGATTTTTCTCCGCGGCCACGGCTGCGTGGTCACCGGGCCCGGCATCGAAGGCACCTGCATCTCGGCGATCCAGTTGGAGCGCGCCTGCCAGGACCAGCTTTTACTCATGAGCTTCGGCACGCCCAGGCCGATGCCGGACGCCGGCCGGGGCCGGGTGACGGCGCGGCTGGAAAATCCCTACCGCGCCTGGCCGTTTTTGTTGTACAAGCATAAGGTCAAATCGAAGGCCGCGATCCGCGCCTCGATCCGGACTCTCGACGAGGGCGAACATTATTAAAGGCTCGATACAACATGAAAAAGACAACGTGGTCTTTCGGAACGGTCTGCCTGGGGATGCTGCTGTGTTGCGCCGCGCCGGGATACGGCCAGGAAAAAAAAGAGCTGCTCACGATCTCCTACGCCTCGGTCTCGGGAACGCGCGCGCCGCTCTGGATCGCTAAAGACCTCGGCCTCTTCGACAAGTACGGCCTCGACGGCAATCTCGTCTACATCGCCTCCGGCGTCACCTCGGTGAACGCGCTGCTCGGCGGCAGCGTGCACGTGATCGCGGCTTCCGGCTCGTCCGCGATCGGCGCGGCGGCGCGCGGCGCTCCGGTCGTCATCATGGCGAGCCTCGGGGCGATCGCCTACAAGCTCATCGCCCTGCCCTCGATCACGTCGCTCCAGGGGCTCAAAGGCAAGGTCATCGGGTCGAGCCGCTTCGGCGCCGGCTCCGATTACGCTCTCCGGCGCCTCCTGCCGAAGCTCGGCCTCACGCCGGGGAAGGACGTGCAGCTGATCCCGACGGGCATCAGCGAGTCGGACCGGCGCATCGGCATCATGCTCCAGGGGAGGATCGACGCCACGATCGCCACGGTGGACAACATCCTCCAGCTCGAGCTGCAGGGGCAGAAGGTCTCGGTGCTCGCCGACCTGCTGGAGCAGGGGGTTTACACCACCGGGAGCGACATCTCGACCAGCCGCGCGTTCATGAAGGACAAGCGCCGGCAGCTCAAGGGCTTCCTCATGGGAATGACCGAGGCGATCAAGCTCGGGCGCGGCAACAAGGAGCTGACGTTCCGCATCTACCGCAAGTACATGCACGTCGAGGACTTGAGGCTGTTGGAGTCGATGCACAAGAACTATCTCCTCGGCACGATCCCGCAGAAGCCTTTCCCGCGCGAGGAGGCGCTCCAGAACGACATCGAGGATCTGAGCTTCACTTATCCCACCCTCAAGGGCCGGCGGATCGAGGAGTTCACCGATCTCTCGCTCGTGAAGGAGCTGGAGAACGAAGGCTTTTTTACCCGGCTTTACGGAAAATAATTCATGCCGAAGCGCAAACTCCTTTTCGCCGCGGTCTTTTTCCTGCTTTCGCTTTGCGTCTCGGGCGGCGCCGCGGGCGCCGAAACGATCGCGCTTTACGTCGACCGGCTGATCGACGGCAACCGCGTCAAGGCCGCCGGCCCGCAGGGCGGCGTAGAGATTCCCGCGGGCGCGAAAGCGGTCCGGACCAAAGGCGCCACGGCGATGCCGGGGCTCGTCGATTCCCACGTCCACTATAAAGACTGGCAGGGCGAGCTTTATCTGAATCAGGGCGTGACCACCGCGCTCGCCATCGGCAGCGAGCGGGTCGACTGGGTCACCGGCCAGCGCGACGGCATCGACAAGGGCAAGATCGTCGGTCCGCGCATCTTCGCCTCCGGGCCCCATCTGAACAGCCCGCGCGCGGGGGAGCGCCAGGCGACGCTGCGCGAGATGATCGCCCGCCGGCGCTACGAGATCCTGGTTCAAAATGCCGACGAGGCGCGCCGGGCCGTGCGCGAGCTGCTCGCGCAGCCGGTCGATATCATCAAGGTCTACGAGGACACGCTGCCGGAGGCGATCAAGGCGGCGGCGGAAGAGGCGCACAAGGCCGGCAAGCCGATCGGCGGCCACAGCGAAGACGTCTACATGTCGGTCGAGAACGGCTACGATTTCGTCGAGCACTCCCACGCGATCGTCGCCACCTCGATCAAGGACCCGAAAAGGAAGCAGGAGCTGGCGCGCCGGCGCACCTCGCCGAAGGACCGCATGACCACCGTCGAGTTCCATTCCTACGCGGAGCCGGAGAACTACGACGAGCTGGTGCGCTTCATGGTCGAGCGCAGGATCCACTGGTCGCCGACCATGGCGACGCAATGGCGCGGGCTCACGCCCAAGCGCGAGCGCTTCAAGGCGGAGGAGATGCGCTTTATCGCCGACCCGAACCTGGTCTACCTGCCGGCTTACTTCAAGGCCAACCTGCGGGAATATTTCGACGGCACCGCGCGCCTCGCCGACAGGGAGTTTTTAAGCCGCCTCAAAACGGGCTACGAGAAGCTGCAGGACTTCATGCGCCGCTTTGTCCGCGCCGGCGGCAAGATCCAGACCGGCTCGGACCCGAACTCGGTCCTCCCGGCCTGGGCGATCCACACCGAGATGGAGCTTTTCGTCGACGCCGGGCTCACGCCGATGGAGGCGATTCTCGCCGCGACCAAAAACCCCGCCGAGGAGATCCGCCGGGGCGACGAGCTCGGCGTCATCAAGGCCGGGAGCCTCGCCGACATCGTCGTCGTCGACGGCGACCCGCTGGAAGACATCACCCGCACGCGCCGCATCAAGATGGTCTTCAAGGACGGGAAGGAGATCAAGCTCGGCTACCACAAGGATTTCCCGAACCCGCTGCCGCTCCGCGACGGCGACCGGCCCGAGCCGGAGATCGACCAGATCGCGCCCGAGTCCGCGACCCAGGGCGAAGGCCCGGTCGCGCTGACCATCGAGGGCGGCAACTTCATGAGCACCTCGGTGGCGATGCTCGACGGCAAGCCGCTGCCGACGCGGATCGAGCTCAACCGCTCCGGCTACCCGCAAAATTTCGACCGGGCGCGGAAGCTCGTCGCGACGATCCCGCCCGCGCTGATCGCCAAGGCGGGCACCTACACGATCACGGTCGTCGAGCCGGGGCGCGGCGGCATCGCTTCCAATCCCAAATACTTCACCGTCAAATTCCGCTAGGGAGGCGTCTTGTCGCTGCCGGCACTGCTGATCGCGCTCGTGATTTTCGCCGGACCGGCGGCGGGCGCCGAGACGCTCCGGCTTGGCTACACCAACGCCCAGGGCGCGAAAATTCCCGTCTTCGTCGGCCGGGACCGGGGCGTCTTCGAAAAATACGGGCTGGAGCTGCGCCTGCTGCGCGTCAGCCCCGGCAGGCTGGCGGTGCCGCAGCTGCTTTCCGGCGCGATCGAGTTTTTCCTGGGCAACTCCGGCCCGGTCGTGGAAGCGATCGCGCTGGAAAGCGCGCCGCTCGCGATTATCGCCAGCCTCGGGAAGGAGCAGTTCGCCGTCTATGCCGGCCCGGCGATACGGCGCGTCGATGATTTGAAGGGCAAAAAGTTCGGCGTGAGCACGCCGGGCGCGAGCCAGGACCGGATCGCCGCCCGCGCGCTCAAAAGAATGGGCCTGGAGCCGGAGCGGGACATCCGCATCGTCGCCACCGGCTTCAACAATTCGGTCGACCGCCTGCGCGCCCTGGCGCGCGGCGAAGTCGACGCCGTCGCCGCGACCGCCGACGATCTGCTGCAGCTGTCCGCCGAAGAATCCGCCGGGGTGCGGAAGCTGATCGATCTCGCCGAAGTCGGCATCCTCGTGAGCGGCGCGGACATAACGGTCGCGCGCGGCACGATCGAGGCGCGCCGCGCGACGGTCGAAAAGTTTCTCCAGGCGGTGGACGAATCGGTCCGGCTCGCCAAAGATCGGCCCGATCTCGTCGCGGCGGCGTATAAGAAATACGCCGGGGTGGAGGACCC
>DASWFA010000132.1:0-6404 GCA_036394475.1 Binatia bacterium | reverse complement strand
TTCGCCGCCGGCGGCGGCCACCCGCACAGCCGCGTCTACGAGTGCTTCGGCGCCGATCACCGGCTGACGCACGAGATCGTCGAGGAGAGTTTGCAGGTCATCCAAAAGGCCTGGACCGAGGAGACGCTTTCGTTCGACGGCCGGTTCTTCAAGATTCCGCCGGTGGTCGTCAATCCCAAGCCGGTGCAACAGCCCCACCCGCCGGTCTACATCGCCGCCAGCTCGCCGGAAGGGGTCGGCCTGGCGGGAAAAATGGGCGTCAATCTTTTCCTGCCGATCCATACGCGCACGCGCGCGCAGATCGTCGAGCTCTCGAACGCCTATTGGGAGGGCTTGGAAAGCCACGGCCACGACGCGGCGGCGCGCGAGCTCGGCCTCCTCGTGCCGATGCACCTGGCCAGGACGACGGGCGCGGCTGTCGAGCGGGCGCGCGACGGCGTCATGAGCTACTACCGGACGATCGGCGAGATGCGCAGCGGTTATATCGATTGGTTGAACTCGCGCGGCGAGCCGCTGCCGCCGCGGCTGCTCAAAACCGCCACGGGCGATCTCACGTTCGAGCGCGTGTGCGCCGAGCACGCGGTGATCGGCGATTCCGGGCTCGCCGCGGCGGCGCTGCAAGAGCTGGCCGGGCAGACCGGCGCGCGGCACATGCTCGTCTGGATGAACATCGGCAGCATGCCGCACCGCCTGGTCGTCGAGTCGATGGAGCAGCTCGCGCGCGAGGTCATGCCGGCGCTCGGCGAAGCGCGGCTTTAGGGGATCGTTCGGGACGCCGGCCGCCCTCCGAGCCCGCGCAAGGGGCCGGTGCTTACTCCCGATGCTGGCAATCGGATGCGCGGGCTCTTCGCGCGGCCGGCATCCTTCACTTGACGCTCGAATGGGAGCGGTTCGGCTGTGCTCGATCGATGGAAGGACTGACCCGGAGGATGCGGATGCAAAAAAATATTCTGGCGCTTTTGTTCGCCCTCTGCGCGCTTTCCGCCTGCGATTATTTCGACCGGCTCGGCGCGACCAAGATCAACAACATTCTCGATCATCCGCGCGATTACGAGAACAAGGACGTCACCGTCCGGGGCACCGTGACCGATGCCGCTTCCTTCCTGCTGGTCAAATTCTTCGAGGTCGACGACGGCACCGGGACGATCAAGGTCGTCACCGGCCGGGTGCTGCCGCAAAAAGGGGAAAAAATCACCGTGACGGGCCGGATGGAGTCGATCGAGCTGGGCCCCCAGCGCCTGATCGTGCTGCGCGAGAAAAGACCGGCGGAAAAAGAGGCCGGGCAAAAAGCGCCGCCGGACGCGCGCTAGCCGCGCGCGTCGACTTGCAAGCGGCCGTCCTTCAGCGTGAGCCGCTGGCCGCTGAGCTCCATGCCGGCCTCGGCCGCGAGCGCGAAGCGGTTGCCGGCGGACTCGGGCCCCGGCATGGTGCGCCGGACTTCCTCGGGCGCGTCCTCCGTGGCGATGGCGCCGCCGGGCGAGACCGCGACGACGCAGATGTTATATCCCCGCACCTCCTCGGCGACGAAGCGGGTGAAGGTCCGGATCGCGTCCTTCGACACCGAATAGACGCACGAGCCGATCGTCTTCGGCGGGCTGCCGCCGTAAAGATTGACGATATGCCCCGCGCGGCGCTCCTGCATGTGCGCCAGCGCGTGCTTGGTGCAGAGAAACGTCCCGCCCAGGTTGGTCTCGATGATCCTGTCCCAGAAGCTCTTCTCCATGGCGCTGACGACCGGCCAGCGCGGCACGCCCCAGCCGAAGTGGGTGACGATGCCGGCGTTGTTGACCAGCACGTCGAGCCGGCCGTGGCGCGCGACGGCCGCCGCCATAAGAGCGCGCGCGTCCTCCTCGACCCGGACGTCGGCCTCGAGCGCCAGCGCGTCCGCGCCCATAGCATGAAGCTCGCCCTCGGTTTGCTTCATGCGCTCGACGTCGATGTCGCTGATAACGACTTTGGCGCCCGCGCGGGCGAGGTCGAGCGCGATATAGCGCCCGATCCCCTTGGCCGCGCCCGTAATCACCGCGACTTTGTCTTTGAGCATATGGGACCGCCTTTCTAAAAGATTTTCTCGCTAGTCCGCCGGCGCGAGCAGGATGTCGATTTTCTTGGCTCCCGCATCGGCCGGGTTTTTCTTGTACTCGCCGGCGAGGTCGCCGGGTTGTTTGGTCAGCGGGTTGCCGTCCTGGTCGAGCCGCGCGGTGACGTAGAGCTTGCCGGAAAACGAGGCCCCCGGCATCATCACGTCGCCGGCGCCGAGCGCATAGTCGAGGGGAAATTTGGGCGCGGCGATCTTCTTGACCGCCAGCGGCGGCCCGCCCGCGCCGCCTGTTCCCTTGGCGATGATGAACAAGACCGCCCCGGCGGGGACTTTGCCTTTGAGCTTCGGGTCGAGATCGATTACGCCTTGTACGCTCTGCGTGCCTTGAATTCCCGCTCCCGCGCTATTCGTCTTTTGCGCTGGGGACGCGGCGCTGTTTTTTCCGCCCCCGCCCTGGGCGGATTGGGTGATCTTGGCGATGGCCTGCTCGACCTCGGTTTTCTCCGCTCCGGCGGGCATCATGACCGAGACTTTTTCCAGCAGGCGGCGCGCCTCGGCGGAGTCGCCGCCGGTCTGGTAGAGCAGCATGCCTTTGCCCAGGAGCGCGAGCGGAAAGTTGGGGTCGACGGCGAGCGCCCGGTCGAAGGCCATGACCGCGCCGTCGTTATGGCCGGCCTGCGCGAGCATGAAGCCCATGTAGGCGTGGGCTTCGGGGTGGTTCGGCTCGGCCGCGAGGACTTTCTTGAAAGCGTCGATCGCCTGCCCGAGGTCGCCTCTCTCGAAGGCGGCCCGCCCCCGGGCGAGCTCCGGGTCGGCCCCGGCGCCTCCCGTGCCGGTTAAAAAATCGCCGGTGATCGTATCCCGCTCCGACGCGCGCGGCCGGAGCGATTGGGTGACGAGGACCCCGAGCGCGAGGCCGAATAAGAGAAGGAAGAGGCCGCCGGCCGCGAGCTGCCAGTTTTTCCGCGCGGGCGGTTGAATCGCGGGGACCTCTTTGGCTTTTTTCTCGATCGGCCGGGGCGCGCTTCGCTGCGGCAGCGCGTCGAGCTCTTTTGCGGCCGCGGCCGCCTGCGCTTCGAGGTCGCGCCGGAGCTGAAGGTAGTCGGCCTCGGACAGCTTGCCCGCCTGGAAATCGAACTCGATCTCCCTCGTCTCGGCGGCGAGCCGCTCCCGCTCGGCGAGAAAAAACTCCCGCCGGCTGTCGCTGTCGCCCGGCGCTTCCGCGGGCGCGGCGGCTTTCTTTCCCACCCGGCGCCGGAGCACGACGGCGACGAGAGCCACTCCGGCGAGCGCCGCAGCTCCCGGCAATATCCAGAGGAGCAGGCCGACGCCCCGCGCCGGGGGCGCGAGCAGGACCCAGTCGCCGTACTTCGAGACGAAAAACTTCTTGACCTCGTCCGGGCTCTTTCCCTGCTCGAGCTGCTCGCGCACGAGCGCGCGCATCTGCTGCGCCAGCTCGGAAGGGGAGTCGGCGACCGACAGGTTCTGGCAGACCGGACAGCGCAGCTCGGCGGCGATGATCCGGGTCTGCTCTTCCAGGTCCGGCGGCTCTGCGGCGGGAAGTGAGTAAGCGAGTAAGTGAGCGGTGAGCAGTGTCGGGAGGAGCCGCGCGAATATCTTTTTTAGTTTCTCACTGCTCACGGCTCACTCCTCACGCTATCTTATCGACTGGTATTCTCCCTTGCCTTCTTTGGCGCTCACGATCTTCCGGCGCGCCTCGTCGACCTTGGCGGCGACGACCGCGCCGCCGATGCCGCCGACGTGCTTGTAGGTGACCCGGCCGTCGGCGTCGATGAAGAAGCTCTCCGGCACTCCCCAGACGCCGTAGTCGATGGAGATCCGCCCTTGGGCGTCGACGCCGACCGGGTAGGTGATTCCGTTCTCGCTGACGAAGCCGCGGCCGTTCGCCTCCGTATCCTGAATCTCGACGCCCACGAAGACAACGCCGCGCTCTTTGAGCGCGCGCCAGGTCGCTTCCAGGTCCTTCGCCTCCGCTATGCAGGGCGGGCACCAGGAGGCCCAGAAGTTGACGAACACGACCTTGCCGCGGAGGTCGGCGAGGCTCACCTTGTCGCCGTTCAAAAGCGTGAGGGAAAAATTCGGCGCCGGCCGGCCCACGATCGGCGAGGGAATATAGCGCGCGTCGCGGAAGAAGCCGTAGGCGAGAAGCGTCAGCAGCGGCGCGATGATCAGAAAGGTGATGAGGACCCGGCGGAGGCGCATCTTTATTGGCTATCAGCTTTACCCGACCGCTTCCAACTCCGGCGCGGGCTCCTCGACGGCGGCCGTCTGCCTTTTCATCGGCCAGATCGCCACCAGCGTGCCGAGGGCGATGACCGCGCCGCCGAGCCAGATCCAGACGACCAGCGGCCGGACCAGGACCTTGAGCGTGGCGCGGTTTTTATCCAGCTCGCTGAAGCCGGAAAGGATCAGATAGATGTCCTCCGAGAACGTGCTGCGATGGACGGCGCGGCCCACCGGCGACTGCTGGTTGGGAAAAAATTTGAGCGCGGGGGAGAGCACGCCGAGGGGGCGGCCGCCGCGGGTAACCTGAAACGCGCCTTCGACGCGGTAGTGCGTGGGCTGCTCGATCGCCCGCAGCCCCTCGAAGCGGATCCGATAATTTCCGACGGCGAGCGTCTCGCCCCGCCCGAGCGTCGCCTGGCGCTCGATGCTGTAGCTCATCGAGCCGGCGATGCCGAGCGCGATCAGCACGATGCCGAGATGGACGACGAGGCCGCCGTAGCGCCGCTGGTTGCGCCGGGCGAGCGTCACGAGCGCGCGGAAAATCCCTTCGCCCGCGATCCGCCGGCGCGCCCGCACGGCGAGAGCGGTGTCGAACAGGATGCTCGCCGCCACGAAGGCGCAGAGCGTGAAGCCCAGGAGCGGCATGAAGTCGCGCACCCAGAAAATAAACAACATCAACGCGATGGCCAGCGAGGCGGCCGCCGGCCAGAGAAAATTCCGCCTCAGGTTGTCCCACGAGGCGCGCCGCCAGGCGATCATCGGGCCGACCGCCATGAGAAACACGAGGGCGAGAAAGAGCGGCACCGTCGCCGAGTTGAAATAGGGCGCGCCGACGCTGACCGGCGCGCCGGTGACCGCCTCGGCGATCAGCGGAAAGATCGTGCCCAGAAAGATCGTGAACAGCGCCGAGACCAGCAGCACGTTGTTGAGCATGAACGCCGACTCGCGGCTCACCATCGAGTCGAGCTCGGGCTGCCCCTTGAGGAGATCGGCGCGGTAGGCGAGCAGGCCGAACGACGCGAGCAGGATGGCGCCGAGAAACACCAAAAAGATGGTTCCCACCGGCCCGTTGGAAAAGGCGTGGATCGACGACAGCACGCCCGAGCGCGTGAGGAACGTGCCGAAGATCGTGAGGCTGAAGGCGACGATAATCAAGGACAGGTTCCACACCTTGAGCATGCGGCGGCGCTCCTGCACCTGCACCGAATGAAGGAACGCGGTCGCCGGCAGCCAGGGCATGAAGGCCGCGTTCTCGACCGGGTCCCAGGCCCAGTAGCCGCCCCAGCCGAGCACGTGGTAAGACCACCAGGCGCCGACGAGGTTCCCCATCGTGAGGAAAAACCAGGCGGTGATCGTCCAGCGGCGCGTGGTCACGATCCACGCCTCGTCCACCTTGCCGACGATCAGCGCCGCCATGGCGAAGGCGTAGGGCACCGTGAGGCCGACGAAGCCGGTGTAGAGCAGCGGCGGGTGGCTCATCATGTTGGCGTCTTCGAGCAGCGGGTTCAAGCCGCGGCCGTCGAGCGGCACGGGGAAAACCGACGCGAACGGATTGGAGGCGAAGGCGATGACGCCGAGAAAAAAAGCCGAGACGATGGAAAAAATCATCAGCACCCAGGGCATCGCCTCGCGGTGGCGGTCGCGGTAGATGTAGGCGACCAGGCCGGAAAAAATAATCAGGATCCACTCCCACAGCAGGAGCGAGCCTTCGAGCGCGCCCCACAGCCCCGTCACGCGGTAATAGACCGGCGTCGCCCGGGTCGTGTTCATGGCCACGTATTGGATGGAAAAGTCGGTCGTCACGAGGCCGTAGATCAGCGCCGCGGCGGCCACGGTGACGAGAACGAACTGCCCGAGGATGGCGCCGCGCGCGGCGGAAAAGAATATCCGGTTGCCGGTGCGCTCGGCGATGAGCGGCGCCGCGATCCCCCAGAGCGCCAGGACGAACCCCACCAGGACGGCCGCGTGGCCGACGGCGGCGGTCATGGTTCGATTCCCCCCGCCGTGACCCCGAGCATGGTCGAATGGGTCACGACTTCTTTTCCTCCGCCGCGGGGACGAAGCCCTTGGGCGAGGAGGGCTTGCCGTGCTCGGCGGGGCTGTACTCCTCGGCGTG
>DASWFA010000131.1:0-3805 GCA_036394475.1 Binatia bacterium | reverse complement strand
CCCTACGTCGGCGCCACCGCGATCGCCCGGCGCAAAGACGATCCGGCGCTCGCGCTTCCGGCTTCGCCGTATCTGCGCGTCGGCATCGTGTGGGCGGGGAGCCCTACCAACCGCGCCGACTCCCGCCGCTCGTGCGCGCTCAAAGAATTTCTTCCGGTCCTGCGGACTCCCGGTGTGGAGTTTTTCAGTTTGCAAAAAGGGGAGCGGCGCAAAGATCTCGCGGAGCTTCCGGCGGAAATCCGCGTGCGCGCTCTCGACGCGCTGCTCGGCGACTTCGGCGACCTCGCGGTGATCGTGAATCAGCTCGATCTCGTCATCAGCGTCGACACCGCCGTCGCCCACGTGGCCGGCGCCCTCGGGAGGCCGGTCTGGACGCTGCTCAGCGGCGCGGCGGACTGGCGCTGGGGATTGACCGGAGACACGGCGCCCTGGTATCCCACGATGCGTCTTTTTCGCCAAAATAGCCCCGGCGACTGGCCCGGCGTCATGGCGCGGGTGGCGGAGGCGCTCCGGAGAAAAGAATGGCTGCCGCGCAAAAATCCGGCTTCGTTCCCAGGAGTGGAGGAGACTTAGAGGAGTGGATTATTTCCAGTCGAATGCTCTTTCAACAACGGCAGCCCGGACTACGTGTTCGTCAATACGGGTAACGCCTTCTCGAAGAACAAGGCCGAGAACGGTACCGACGGGTTTTCGTAAGCGCGCCTACCGGTCCGCATCGATATGCTTCCGGCGCCACACCGTGCTCGCCTGAACGGCGAGGGACGAGAGGACGAAGCAGCCCAGGCTCAGCGCGAACGCCCAGCGGTACGAGCCCGTGAGGTCGAAGACTTTCCCGCCCGACCATGAGCCGAGCGCCATGCCGAGGCCGAAGGTAATTTCGAGAAAACCGAAAATCGTGCCGATATTCCTGCCGGCGAAGATATCTCCGATCACCGCTCCATAGGTGGGGTTCCCCGCGCTGTGGCCGACGCCGTACAGGACCGCGGCCGCGTAGAGCAGCCACGGCGGCGATCCGGCGCCGATTCCGAGCACGCAAAAAATGCCCAGCGCGGCGATGAAAATCGAAAGAGCGTAGGCCGGCGATCTCCCCAAGCGGTCCGACGCATAGCCCCAGATGAACGTTCCCACGACCCGCATGAGACCGACCATTCCCAGCGTGAAGGCTGCCGTCAGCTTGTCGAATCCCTCTTCGACCAGGTGCGCGACCAAGTGCGTGTAAATAATAAAGAGGGCCGCTCCGAGCGCCAGGTGCCCGGCGGCGATGATCCAAAAAGGCGCGGAGCGGAGCGCCGCGAGCACCGTCCAGTCGCGGCCGCCGCCCGCCGCGGCGCGCGCCGCCGGGTCCGGAGCGGCGGTCGCCCCGTCGGGAAACTCGCCGACGGCGGCGGGCGTGCGCCTCTGGAAGATCGCGTTCAGCGGAATCGCCGCGACGAGGATGAGGCCGCCGATGAGCATGAACGCGGCGCGCCAGCCGGCGCGCGAGATCAAAATCTGCGCGAGCGGCACGATCGTTATCATTCCCAGGCCCTGCCCGGCCGTCGCCAGGCCGATCGCCGTCGCGCGGCGGCGGACGAACCAATGGGACAGCAGCGCGCTTTGAGTGACGAAGCCGAGGCCGCCCTGGCCGACGGCGGCGAGAACTCCGTAGTAGACGTACAGCTCCCAGAGAGAGTTGCTGAAGCCGGAAAAGAAAAAGCCGAGCCCCATCAAGAGACCGGCGAGCGGCATCAGGACGCGCGGCCCGAGGCGGTCAAACAGAAAGCCGACGGCGGGCGAGACCGACGCGTAGATGAGGGAGTTCAGCGAGACGATGCTGGCGCCGACGGCGTGGGACCAGTGAAAGTCCTCCAGCAGGGCGACGTAAAAGACGCTGAAGGAGCCGAAAGCGCCGCGCACGAAAAGCATGTTGAGAAAGCAGAGGGAGAGGATGACGTAGCCATAGTAGAATCGCCGCGGCACGAGCGCGAGTGTAATACAATCGTACGGTGGAAGTCGAGGATTCGTGCGGTCAGCCGTCGGCCAACAGCGGATTCAGCTCGGTAAAAAACTCCCCGATCGCGCCGCGAAAATTGTAATCGGCGAGGGAGTCCAACGGGGTAGGCTCTCGATTGACGATGGCGAGCATGGCGCCGCTCTCCCGGGCGACGACGGGGAAGGACGCGGCGGGCTGGACGGCGAGCGACGAGCCGACGACGATGAAAATCTCCGCCGCCCGGCTCCACTCCTCGGCCCGGCGCATTTCCGCCCGGGGCATCGGCTGGCCGAAGGAGATGGTCGCGGGCTTGAGCCAGCCGCCGCAGACGTCGCACGGAGCAGGCGCGACGCCGTCTTTCAGGCGGCGGTAGATCGGTCCGGGCTCGAACTCCTTGCCGCAGCCGAGACAGGTCACCTTGCGGTCGGTCCCGTGCAGCTCGACCATCTTTTCCGGCGAGACGCCGGCGAGTCCGTGCAGGCCGTCGACGTTCTGCGTGATGAGACCCAGCAGCCGGCCGCGCTTCTCGAACGACGCGATGGAGTGGTGGGCGATGTTGGGCCGGACGTTCTGGTAGAGCTCGTGGGTCTCTTGTTTCATTTTCCAATAGCGGGCGCGCGCCTGTGCGCTGGCGACGAACTCGTCGAAATAAACCGGAGTGTAGCGGGTCCAGATGCCGCCGGGGCTTCGAAAATCAGGCACGCCGGATTCGGTGCTGATGCCGGCGCCGGTGAAGAAAACGATGTCGCGGCGGGTGCGGAGGTTCCGGGCGAACTCCTGGAGCGTCATGGAGCGTCGGCGCGAGCCGGAAGGCTATTTCGTCGCGGGAGGCGTTACTGCGAGTATCTTGATGTCGAAGACCAGGGTCTTGCCCGCAAGGGGATGGTTCATATCCATCACCACCGTCTTCTCTTTGATCTCATGAACGCGCACCTCGCGGACTTCGCCCTGGGCGTTGGTCGCCATGAGAATCGTGCCCACCTTGAGCGATTCCTGCGGGATGATATCCTTCGGCACCTCGTTGAAGGCGCTCGGGTCGACGGGGCCGTAGGCGTCTTCGGGCTTCACCGTGACCTTCTTTTGCGCGCCGACCTTCAGTCCCTCGAGCGCCTTTTCCAGTCCGGGAATGATCTGGCTCCGGCCGTCGACGTAGCGCAAAGGCTCTTTGCCTTTGTTCGACTCGATCAAGGCGCCGTCTTCGCCGCTGAGCGTATATTCCAGACTCACCGTCGAGCCGTCTTTGACCTCGCTGGAATCCTTGGCTTGAGCCGCGGCGTTCGCCGTGGAAAAGAAGAGCGCCAGCAACGCGAGCATCAGGGTCGAGAAAAAGGTTTTCATCCAGGCCTCCGGTTTGAATGGGCTGATCAAAGATATACCCATCCGGAAACTCATTCAACCGGGCACGGATTATCGCGGGCGGAACTTGGGCAGGAAGATGTTGCCGGCGGCCTTCTCGAAGACGACCTCGACCGGCATGCCGATCGCGACCTGCTCGACCGGACAGCCGACGACGTTGCTGCAGATGCGCGGGCCCTCTTCGAGGTCGATCCAGGCGGTCACGTAGGGGATGTCTTTTTCGAAGCCGCGGAGGGCGCGGCCGACCACCTCGCGGATCACCGTGAAGGCGAAGACCTCGCCGCGGCCGCTGAGCGGCGTCCAGGCCAGCCGGTCGCCGCCGCACTCGACGCAGGCGGGGCGCGGACACCAGACCCACGCGCCGCAGGCGGCGCATTTCTGCATCCGCAGCTCGCCCCCGGCCGCGGCGCGCCAGAACGGCTCGTTGACGGGCGTGATCTCGGGGAGAGGCTTCGGTATTTCTTGGACGGCGTCGGC
>DASWFA010000130.1:0-12164 GCA_036394475.1 Binatia bacterium | reverse complement strand
CGAGCACGAGCCGGCCGCTTCGGGACTCATCGCGCTTCCTTGTCCATGATTAAATGCGCTTCAGTATAGTCGGAGAATTTTTACTGTCAACGAGATTTCGCCTTGCCTCGCCGGATCAAACCGACTAATCTCCTCCGTTGTCATGGGCGAAGAGAAACCCGAATCCGAGGGCGCGGCGCTGGATTCTTTTCTCGCCGGCCTCGACGGCGGCGGCGCGGTCGGAGAGATCGCCGGCTGGCGCTCGGGCTTCGCCGCGCTCGACGCCGCGTTGAACGGCATTTCCCCCGGCCTGTACCTGCTGATCGGCCCGCCCGCCTCGGGGAAAACCGCCTTCGCGCGCCAGCTTCTGGACCAAGTCGCCCGGCTGAACGCCGTCCCCGCGCTGTTTTTCGCCTTTGCCGAAAAGAAAGCCGATCTGCGCATCCGCACGCTCGCGCGCCTCTCCGGTCTGGAGACGCGCGAGATCCGCCGCGGCGCGGGCTGGCTGCTCCATACCTATGGCGTGTCCAAGCAGCATGTCGGCGAAGCGGAGATGGCGCCGGGCTGGGGCAAGCTCAAGCTCGCGGCGGCGGAGGCGAAGAGCTGGCTCGACCGCGTCTATCTCCACGAGTGCGGGCGCGAGACCACGCGGGACGAGATCGAGGGGCAAATCCGCGCCGCGCGGGAGACTTCGGAGCGAGCCCAATTTCCCATGGTGGTGATCGACGACGGCCAGCGCCTCGGCGGCGAGGCTCTGCCGTTCGACGCGCGCCTGCCTCTCGTGGTCGAAAAGCTCCACGGCCTGGCGCTGAGACTCGACGCGCCGGTGTTGGCGGCCTGGCCGGAGTTCGAGCCCGCCGCGGCGCCGGAAAAATGGGCCGAGCGCGTCGCCGAAGCCGACGCGGTGATGGTGCTGCGGGAAGATATTCAGCGGACCAAGCAGCTCGCCGGCAAGCGCGCCGTCGTTCTACACATCGTAAAAAACCGCGGCGGCGAAAAGGCGGTCGTCCGGCTCGATTTTTCGCCCGGGCTGGCGAAATTCGACGAGGCGCGATGAGTCTCGAGTTTCGAGCTCCAGGTTTCACGTTTGCAAGGAACACGCGATCGTAAATCCGTCCAACGTTCTCAGGAACTTGAAACCGGAAACTTGAAAACTATTATGATTACGGCCTTACCATCGTGTATAAAAACACGTCGGCGCCGTGGACCGCCTGGAACTTGAAGCCTTTTTTCACCAGGCTGGCGAGCGCGGCCGCGCACGAGGTGTCGGCGGCGAACGCCGGCGCGCCGAAGCTGCTGTCCGACTGGGCGATGCCGACCGCCTCGCTGGCGGTCTCGGTGCACCGGAGCACGACCACGTCGCCCACGGGAGCCAGCGCGCCGCGGCTCACCGCGAAATGACCTCCGACCAATGCGGCGGCGAGAACGAAAGCGGCCGCTAACGATGCGCTGCGTCGATTCATGGGACACCTCCTGGAATGGGACCGTTATTGGGGCGGGTGGACTATATCCATAGGCGCGGGCGGGGGTCAACCGGCGCAGCGATTCAATTTTAGTGAAGAGTTTTTGGCTGACCCGTTCATGGTTCGACAAGGCTCACCACGAACGGGTTACTTTGCCGTTCGTCCCGAGCTTTTGTCGAAGGGCGAACGGCAATATGACGCGGGCGGGCGGTCAAACGGCGGGATCTTGGGACGACGAATGGCCCCGCACGACGAAATTGTCGCCTTCCTGCCAGATCTCGACCTCGCACGCGCCGTCGAGGTAGATCATCGTCCGCGTCGGCTCGTAGAGCGTCGACTTCTGCGGCACCTCCTCGACGAAGATCTGCGCCGTCCCGGCGGGCAGCTCGAAGCGCTCGGTGTGCATCAGGTCGCCTTCGTAGCAGACCTCGATCCAGGGACGGTTGCCGGAGACGCCGAGGATGATGAGCCCGGCGCGCTTGACGCGGCCGATGATGTTGTCCTGGGGTGGCGGGGATTCGGTCATGGGCGATGGAATTTCTCTTTATGTCACCCTGAGCCCTTCGGCTGCGCTCGGGGTAGACTCCGCGAAGGGTCTCTCCGGGAGATTCTCCACGATTATCCTGAGCGGAGCTGAAGGGTTCGGAATGACGGAAAAGGCCCCTGAAATCGGCCTGCTGTTCTTTTCGCGCTCCTTCTCCCCTTCGGGGAGAAGGTTAGGATGAGGGGACCCTCACCCTGCCCTCTCCCGCAAGCGGGAGAGGGTGAAAATAGTATGGCCGGTGCTTCGTTCAAGTTCGCGTTACTCCCCTAATAGCGTCGCGGCGTCGCGGATCGCCTTGCCGGTGGCGGTGCGCGGCAGCGATTCCCGCACGACGATCTTCTGCGGCACCTTGAAGCTCGCGAGGTTGGCGCGGAGAAAGCCCAGCAGCTCTTTCTCCCCCGGCTTCTGGCCGGGGCGCGGCACGACGGCGGCGCCGAGGACCTGCCCGCGCTTGGGCTCGGCGATCGGAAAGACGATCGCCTCCTGGACCGAGGGATATTCGCACAGCATGTTCTCGACCTCGGCCGGATAGACGTTGAGCCCGCCGGTGATGATCATGTCGTCCTTCCGCCCCAGGTGATAGTAGTAGCCGTCGGCGTCCCGGCGCCCGACGTCGCCGGTGTGGAGCCAGCCGCCGCGCACGCGCTCGGCGGTCGCCCCGGCGCGGCGGAAGTAGCCCTTCATCACGTGCGGCCCGCGCGTCACGATCTCCCCCGCCTCGCCTTCCGGGACTTCGCTCCCGTCCCCGCCGACGAGCTTGATCTCGATGTCCGGCACCGCCCGGCCGATGCTCGCCATCTTGGCGTCGGCCGCCTGCGGCTCGGTCAGCGTGATCAGCGGCGAGGTCTCGGTGAGGCCGTAGCCCTGGATGACCTTCACGTGCGGCTGGGCGTTCTTGAACGCGCGCATGAGCGCGAGCGGCACCGTGGTGCCCATCATGCCCGCGAGCTCGACGCTCTTGGTATCGAAGGTTTTCAAGTGCGGCAGGCCGAGGAGGAGCTGGAAGATGATCGGCACGCCGTGAAAGACGGTGACGCGGTGCTTTTGAATGCCTTCGAGCAGCGTGACGGGATTGAACCCGTCGAAGATCACCATGCGGCTCGCCTTGTCGGCGATCTCGTTCAGATAGATCGGCCCGGAGATGTGCGACATCGGGAGAATGCAGCCCCAGACCGTCGCCGCGCCGGTGTGGTGCATGCGCGCCATCGTCAGCGGGAAGCGGGCCAGGTTGATCGAGTCGAGCACGACGCCCTTGGGCTCGCCGGTCGTGCCGGAAGTATAAAGAATGAGCGCGTCGTCTGCGGGCGCGCGCCGATGGGGAGGAAAAGTTTTTCCGGCGCCGGCGAGGCGCTTCTCGAAGCTCTCTTCGCCCTCGCCCCCGACGATCCAGAGCGGCGCCGGCTTCGACTCGCGCGCGGCATCACGCACGTCCTGGGCGAGCTTGTGGTGCGTGACGAGGAGCTTCAAGTCGGCGTCGCCGAGCACGCCCGCCAGCTCTTTCCCCTTGAGGCGCGCGTCGAGGACGACGGTGACCGCGCCCATGCGCTGGGTCGCGTAGTAGCCGAGCGCGAAGGCGATGGAGTTGGGGAGCAAAAGGCCGACGCGGTCGCCGGGCCGGACGCCCGCTGCGGCGAGATGGGCCGCGAGCGCCGAGACTTTCTCGTCGAGCGCGCCGAAGCGCATCTCCTCGTCCTTGAAGACGAGCGCGATTTTCTCCGGCAGCTTCCGCGCGGTCGCCGCCAGGACCTCGCCGGGAAAAAACGCTAGCGGATGGGAATGGTCTGCCATAGCGCGAACGCCCGTTGAAAAGGTTTGAACCACTTGGAGAGCTTCCACATCTCGCCGCGCTCGAGCCGCAGCTTCCCCTGCTGGGTGGCGAGGAACGGGTCGAGCCGGCCGCGAAAGACCGCCTCCCACCATTCGCGCCCGCCGCCGATCGAGAACTCGCCGTCGTCGGCGGCCTCGAGCCGGGTGATCGCGCCGCCGGCGAAGTGGACGGTCCAGGGCGTGACAGCCGCATCCTGGCCGTCCATGCGCAGCGTGAGCGTGGTCGTCAAATCGCCTTCCTTCGATTGCCGCTGAAAATCCGGGTCGGCGTTGGCGCTGTCGATCAGCGCCTGCATGTGCGCGCGCGAAAAAAGCGCGTGGCCGGCGCCGTCGGCGTGCGCCGCTTTGGCGGCGCGCTTTTCCGGCGCGCGCGGCGCGGCGGCGACGGCGTTGCCGGCGCCCTGGTCCCGGACCAGCCGGCAGTGCACCGCCTCTTCGAGGAGATCGGTGAGCAGGAACGCGTCCTGCAAGTCCTTCCCGGTCGCGACGCTGCCGTGGCCGCGGAGAATCACGATCGGCCGGAGCCGGAGCTCTTCGACGACTTCGGCCGGGTCGGTCACCGTCGGCGTCTCGTGGCTGACGATCGGCACTTCGCCGATGGTGTATTTCTCCTCGAAGGAGAGCGGCACGAAGCTCTCGTGCGCGAGCGAGAAGGTGAGCACCAGCGGCGGGTGCGCGTGGACGATCGCCCGCGCGTCGGTGCCCCGGTAGATCGCGAGATGCATCGGCGTCTCGCTCGAAGGCTGGCGCTTGGTATCGACCGGCTTGCCGTCGAGATCGATCTCGACTAAGTCTTTCGGCGTGAGAAATCCGAGCGGCGCGTGCTGGCCGGTGATGAGCAGCCGGTTTTTCCCCAACCGGCAGCTTATGTTGCCGCCCCAGCCGGTGATCAGACGGCGCTCGAAGAGCATGCGGCCCCAGCGGATGAGCTCCGCGCCTTTCATCGCTTCTCCTTCTTATCTTGGAAAAGCGGCCAGGGAATCACCTCCGGCGCGAGCGGGTAGAGCGCGGCGCCCTCGGGCGCGACGCGCTCGCCCATGAAGGTCGAGACATCGCGATCGACCGGCGCGGCGGATACCTTTTCACCGGCGATGAGCTCGATCGGCACGCCGTGCGCGCGCGCCAGCAGGACCGCGGTGAGCGAGCCGCAGACGCCCACCGGCCCCTCCGCGCCGACTTCGCTGTAATAGAGATAGAGCCGGCGGATCGCCCCCTGGGCGAAAAACGTCCCCATCATGTTGTCGGAGATGATCTCGACCGGGAGATTTTGCGCCTTCATCTCCTTGGCGACGAAGTGCAGCCCCCAGAGCTCGGGGCGCATCTCGGCGGTTAAAATATGCTCGGCCTTTTCCAGCCTGAGCGAGCGCGCGAGCGATTTGTATTCGGAAGGGTTGGGCACGCCGTAGAGCAGAATGTGTCCGGCCGGGGATTTTTTTCCGGCCGCGGGAGAAATTTCCGGACGGTATTTTTGCCGGAACTCTTCCGGGGTGTAGACGCCGTCGAAGCCGATGAGGCGCGCGATCAAATGCGCCGGGGTCACGTCGAACGACGGGTAGCGCCCCTCGATCGGCCCTTCCACCAGCGCGCGACCCTGCAATTGAAACAGCTCCGCCGCCGGCCGCTCCTCGATCTCGACGTCGGCGCCGCTCTGGAGGCCGCCGGGGTCCTGCACCAGGGCGTAAAACGGCACGCCGAATTCCTGCGCCACCACCGCGATCGGGTAGGTCCCGACCTTGTTGATGATGTCGCCGTTGCGCGCCGAGCGGTCCGCGCCGACCATCACCGCGTTGACCTTGCCGCCGGCGATGACCTGGGCGATCGCGCCGTCGGGGATCAATTGAACGTCCACGCCCGCCTCGCCGAGCTCCCACGCGGTGAGGCGCGAGCCCTGGAGATAGGGCCGGGTCTCGGTCGCGATCACGCTCAATTTTTTCCCCATCTCGCGCCGCCACAGGGCGACGGCGACGAGCTCGCCGCTCACGTTGCAGTGGGTGAGGAGCCGGCAGTCGTCGGGCAGAAGCGCCGCGGCCATTTTCGCCCTGTGGGTGCGCGCTTTGGCGATGCCGGCGACGAGCTCGAGGATTTTATCGGCGAACCAGCCGCCCGCCTCTTGGCCGCTCGGCGGCGCGTCGAGCCACGGCTCGAAATACTTGGCCAGGGCCTTGAAGTCGAACGTCGGGCGCGCCTCGGTGAACGCGTCCGCGAGGCGGGTCATGCGCGTTTTCAGCTCCGCGTTGGTCTCGCCGCGCGCGCGCCGCGCGGCCAGCGCCGCGGCGTAAAAAAAAGTCAGCACCTGGCCGAAGGCGCGCGTCTTCATGTCGCGGACCGCGGCGAGCGCCTCGGCGGGCTCGCGCACGTCGATGTATTCGCTCTTTCCCGGCAGCAGCGTCTCGTCGAGGATCTTGAAGCCCTCGCCGTCCCACAGGACGGGCTCGAAGAGCGGGCTTTGTTTTGCTTTCATAAAAATGGTTGAACCTTTGTGGCCGGCTGAACGGGTCAATCCATGAACCGGAGGGCCTGGAGCGCGACGTCGACCATCTTTTCTTCCGCCTGGAGGAACGCGGGGTCGCGAAAGCCGAACTTGCCGTGCAGGCACTCGTCGGACACCGCCATGATCGCGCCGGCCTTTTTGCCGCGCACCTGCGCGATGGTGAGGAACGCGGAGGTCACCATGTCGATGGCGGCTATGCCCTGGCCCTCCAGGTCGCCGATCAGCCCGGGCGTCTCCTGGAACAGCGCGTCGGTGGTAAAGACCGGGCCCAGATGGTAGCGCACGCCGGCGGCCTTGGCCGCCTTTTCCAGCGCGGCGACCACGCCGGGATCGGAGACGGTGGAGAAATTCTTCGCGACGTAATAGTCCGTCGTGCCCTCGCCGCGGCGCGCGCCGGTGACGATGACGAGGTCGCCGACCTTGATATTTTCCTGCAGCGAGCCGCAGCTCCCGATGCGCACCAGCGTCTCGGTCCCGCCGGCGCACAGGATCTCCGTCGTGATCGCGGTGTCCGGCGCGTAGCGGCCGCCGTTTCCCACGGTGACCGTTTTGCCGCCGTAGGCGCCGGTGTGCATCTCGTAATCGAGAAAGGTGAAATTCTTTTTCGGATTCTCCAGCAGGCCGCGGATCCTGTCGCTCCGTTCTTTCGGACCGGGGATGAGCGCGTAGCGGCCGAGGGAATCGGCTTTGAGCCCGAGCATGTCGAGCATCCGGGCCGGCGTGAAGTGCGGCTCTTTGACCATTTTTTTTAGAGGCCTTGCGAGATGAATTCCAGCAGCTCCTGCGTCGGCAGAATCTTTTCCGCCAGCGCGAAGCTCCGGTGGCAGACCGCGCTCGACGTGACCAGCAGCTCGGCGCCGCTGTCCTTCGCTTCCTTCAGGCGGTCTTCGGCGTTCCATTTCGCCAGGTCGGGGAACGCCTCGGGCACGCCGCCCCCGCCGCCGCAGCACCACGACCAGCGGCGGTTGCGCGGCATCTCGATCAGCTCGACGCCGGGGATCGCGCCGAGGATATGCCGCGGCGCGTCGTAGACGCCCGCGCCCCGGCCGAGATGGCAGGGATCGTGGTACGTGACCTTTTTTTCAATCGGATTGAATTTGAGCCCGCCGGCGCGCACCAGCCGGTCGATATATTCCACGGCGTGGAGGACTTCGACGCCCGGCATGGCTTCTTTGGGATATTCGCCCCAGATGCGCCGGCAGCTGCCGCAGGCGGTGACGATTGTGCGGACGCCGGATTCGCGTGCGGTTGCGATGTTTTCCTTTTGCAGGCGGACGTACTCGTCGCGAAAGCCGATGTCGCGCGCGTAGAGGCCGCAGCATTTCTCGTCGGCGCCGAGGACGGCGAAATCCTCCCCGGCTCTTTGCATCAGTCGGGCGAGCGCGACGGCGCCCGCCCGGCCTTCCGGCCGGTCGGCCGAGCAGCCGGCGAAGAGCAGCGTCGCGGTTTTATGCGCGCCCACTTTCTTCAAGCCCAAACCCTCGGCCCACGCGCCGCGCGCGCCTTTCGGCGCGGCCCAGGGGTTGTCGTGGCTCTTGATGCCTTCGAGCAGCGGCCGGTGGGCGTCGAGCGGCCCTTCTTTCTCCGTGATCTCTTCCCGCATCGCCACGGCGATGTCCCAGGGGCCGGCGCCGTCGTCGCGCACGCCGCAGATCTCCTGGCACATGAGGCAAGTGGTGCAGGTGTAGACGACTTCTTTCAGCTCGGGCGTGATCGGGTCGAGGCCGTGGAAGACGCGCTGGGACATCAGCCAGCGCGACTTCGGCGTGAAGCGCTGGAAGCGGTAGTATTCGTACGGCGGGCATTTGGTCTTGAAGCCCGGCTCGTCCTCCATCGGGTTAACCGGCCCGTGGCCGTAGCACGAGCCGCAGAGGACGCAGCCCGAGCTCCGCTCTTCGCCGCCTTTGGCGTAGAGCCAGCGCTTCACCCGCTCGAGGCCCGACGGCGCTTTCGGTTGATCGCTCATGAAATGGTTAATACCTTAACTTTCTACCGCCAAACTATATCTGCCTTGATTCGGAGTTTCAAGTTTCAAGTATCGGGTTTCGAGCGAAAATTTCGCAGGATTTCCGGTCGTTTCCTTGAAACCCGAAACCCTGTCCTGAGCCATGTCGAAGGAATCGAAACCCCGTAACTTTTATCAGGCGGAAGAAGAGATGCGGATCAGCTTGCGGAGCAGCCCGGCGAGCTCCTTTTGCTGCGTCTTGTTCAGCGGGGAGAAGAACTGGGAGATGCTTTTCTCGAATACCGGTATGGTGTTGCGGTAGACCTTCGACCCCTTGTCCGTGAGCCGGACGCGCACCACCCGCCGGTCGCGCGAATCGCGCTCGCGCAGCACGAGCTGCTTCTCCTCCAGCCGGTCGACGATGCCGGTCAGGTTGCTGACCGTGACCATCATTTTTTCGCCGATCTCGCCGAACGGCAGCCCGCCGGCGTAGCCGATGGTCGCCAGGACGTAAAACTGGGGCGGGGTCAGGGCGAGGCGCTCCAGGTCGTCCTGGAGCTTTTTGTTGGAAACGAGGTTAAAACGGAGAAAACGGATCCAAAGGCTCGTGGTGTAGCGCGAAAAAAAGGGTCTTTGACCTGCCAACACGGAAAAAAGTCTAGACTTAGAGGTGGTAAAAAGCAAACTGCCGGATTAAGACGAGAATAGAGAAAATTTTTCTTATTCCGGGAGACCTGATGAAACTCCACATCCTCGGCTGCGGCGACGCCTTCGGCAGCGGCGGCCGGAACCACAGCGGCTATCTGGTCGAGAGCGGCGCCAGTCTCTTTCTCCTCGACTGCGGCCCGACCACGCTGCTGTCGATGAAGCGCGCCGGCTTCGACCCGGCGCGGCTCGACGCCGTGTTTCTGAGCCACCTCCACGGCGACCACTGCGGCGGCCTGCCTTTTTTCTTCATCGATTATCTCCACGAGCACCCGCGCGCGCGGCCGCTCCACGTCGCCGGCCCGCCGGGTACCGAGGAGCGCGTGCGCGGCCTGTTCCGCTGGATGTTCGGCGAGCGCATGGAGCCGCGGGAGCCGCCGCCCACCGAGTTTCACCCCCTGGAGCCGGGCCGGGAGGAGACGATCGCGTGCGTCCGGCTGTTGCCGTTTCGCGTGCCGCACCAGGCGCGCGACGTCTCGCTCGGGTTGAAAGTCGCGTGCGGGGAAAAGACGATCCTCTTTTCCGGCGATTCCGCCTGGACCGACGCGTTCATCCTCCACGCGCGCGGCGCCGACCTGTTTTTATGCGAGTGCTGTTTTTTCGACCGCGACGCGCCGGACCACATGAGCTACCGCAAGCTGGCGGCGAATCTCCCGCGCCTGGAGTGCAAGAACATTTTGCTCACGCATCTGGGCGAGGAGATGCTCAAGCGCCGCGGCGAGGTGGATCTCCCGCTGGCCGAGGACGGAATGGTGGTGGAGATTTGAGCCGGGGCAGAAAAGTCAGCTGGGATTTTGATTCGGCTGGGCGCCGCCGGTGGGGAGAATGATCGCCCGGAAACCGCTCTTGGTCTCGATCTCGCGCGCGATTTCCTGCGCCTCCGCGAGCTTCGCGTAGGGCCCCGCCTTGACCCGATAGGTCGTCTCGCCGCCCGCCACCGCCGCCGGCTCCAGCAGCGCCGCGATGCCGTTGGCCGCGATCGTCTTCTGCAGGTACTCGGCCCGCTCGCGCTCGCGGAAGGAGGCGATCTGGAGCATGTAGCCGGTGGAAGATTGCATCCGGCGCTGCTCGTCGAGGGAAAAATAAACCGAGGTGGGCCGCTCCCCGTTCTGGCCCTTGGCGACCGCCGCCGCGGACGTCGCATTTTGGGGCGCGGCGAGCTTCAGCATTTCGTAGTTTTCCAGGCCGTAGCCCAGGAGCTTGGTGCTGTCGCCCCAGAGATCGTGCGATCCCAGCATGGCGATGATCACGGTGGCGCCGTTCCGCGCGGCGGCGCCGACGAAGCATTTTTGCGCCGCCAGCGTGTAGCCGGTCTTGCCGCCGAGCGCGCCGTCGAAGCTCCACAGCATCCGGTTGTGGCTCCGCACCATGATCTGGCGCGGCTTGGGATTCCGGCCCACCGGCACGGAGCTCACGGCGCTCGCCTTGGTCTGGACGATCTCGCGGAAAGTGGGATTTTTAAGCGCGTAGTTGAAAATGAGCGCCAGGTCGCGCGCGGTGGAATAGTGCTCCGGCGCGGTCAGGCCGTGCGGGTTGACGAAGTGCGTGTTCAGCGCGCCGATGTCGTGCGCTTTTTTCGTCATCATTTCGGAAAAGCGCTCGACCGATCCGCCGATCCCCTCGGCCAGCACCATGCCCGCGTCGTTGGCCGAAGTGAGGAGCAGCGCGTAGAGGAGATCGCGCACGCTCATCTTCTGCCCGGTCTTGAGATAAAGCTTCGAGGAGGGGACCAGCGTCGCGCTTTTGCTGACGGTCAGGAGATCGGTGAGCGGCCGGCCGCTTTCCAGGACCACGAGCGCGGTGACCACCTTGGTGGTGCTCGCGGGCGGCAGCTCGGCGTCGGGATCGCGCTGGAAAAGGATCTCGCCGGTCTTGGCGTCCATCAGGAGCGCCGCCCGCGCGGTCAGGCCTTCCTCGGGAAATTCGGACCGCGCCGCGGGGGGAGCGAGCAGGAGGAGCGAAAAAATCAGGAGGAAAAGCCAAGCTGGGTGCCGATCCTTCAGAAGCGCGTGTCCTCCTTTAAGACGGGCCTCGCGTCGAAAGGCCCGCCCGATTTTACTGCGCGATTTATACCACAATTTGGGCCGCAATAACAGATTCCGCCGTGCATTATTTGGCGGTATTTTATTGCAGCTGCTGCCGGACGGACTCGATCGCCTCGCGCGCCAGGGTGTAATTGGGCTCGATGGCGAGAGCGCGCTCGAACTCTTCCAGCGCTTTTTTGAGCATCCCTTTGCTCAGGTAGATGCGCCCGAGATTAAAATGGGGATAGTGATAGGCCTCGTAGCGGCGCGCGGTCACCGCCCTTTCGAGCCACGGGATCGCTTCGTCCAGCCGGTCGAGGCCGATGAGATAAGCGCCGATGTCGTTGTAGGGATTGCCGAAATCGGGATCGACCGCGATCGCTTTCTGGCACTCGGCGATCGCGTCCTCGTAGCGCCCCTGGAAGCTGTAGGTCCAGCCGAGAAAAGTGTGCGCCTCCGCGGTGGGATGGGAAAGAATGGACTCGCGGTAAAGCCGGACCGCGTCGTCCAGCTTGCCTTCCATCTGGAAGCGATAGGCTTCGTGAAAGAGCCTCACGGCCTTCTCCAGACTCTCTTTGTCCATTTTATTTAACCGGCGGCGACCTTAACTTTTTTTTTGCTGCGACCCCGGATCGACGCCGTGCTTTTTAAGCTCGGTCTCCGCCCGGCCGCGCTCGCCCGCCTGCTGCCCCAGCGCCTCTCTCCGGATGCGGTCCTGGCAGGGATCGCAGATGCCGCCTTTGAGCGGCGCGGGTTTGGCGCAGACCATGCATTTTTTCTGTTCTTCGGCCATGTGCGTATTTTACCCCAATGGATGAATATTCCAACCTTATTTTTCGACACTACCTTTTAATTCATTTTTTAATTGCCTCGAAGAAAATCGGCCGCAAGCAGCCGCCGGGCGGGGGGCGTCTCGCAGGCCCGATGCGTCCGACGCGGACGGCCAAAGCGTATTTTATAGTTATGCGCCGTTCGAGCGCAGCACAGGCCCATCGCATCGGGCCGGAGAGAAGCTCCAGGGCCGGCGGGTGATAGTCAATTAATAATCTTCACCTGGGCCGGATCTTCCAGAATCATCTCCAGGCCGTACTGCGGGTGGTCTTTGATCTCGCCGGTGAGCTCGACCTCCCGGCCTTCGAATTTTTGCGGCGGCAGCTTGCTCTGCTCGAACCGCTCGACGGCGGAA
>DASWFA010000129.1:0-3219 GCA_036394475.1 Binatia bacterium | reverse complement strand
GATCAGCTCCGGGTGCGTGCCGACGCTGACGAGCGCGCCGTCGGCGATTTTCCCCGCCGTGTCGAGCGCCTTAGGGCCGCTGCCCGATTGAAAAACGGGCACCGAGACGCCGCGGTCGCCGAGCCACTTGCGAACGTCTGTGATATAGGCGGCGAGCTCCTTCATCGTCGCCGGCTTGAGGCCGGCGGCGCGAACGGCGGCGTCGCCCGCGCCGATGCCGAGGATCGCGCGCCCCGGCGCCACGTGCTCGATGTTGGCGATCGCGCCGGCGGCGACGCTCGCGTGGCGCGTGACGGGATTGGTCACGCCGGTGCCGAGCTTGATGCGGGAGGTCTCCCGGGCGAAGAGCGCCATGGTCACGTACGGGTCGCGCCAGTGCGTGGGCGGGGAGTCGGGAATCCAGAGGGCGTTAAAACCGGAGTCTTCCAGCAGGCGGGCCGTGGCGACGCTCGCCTTCCAGTCTTCCAGGCTGGGAATGATAAAGACGTCGAGACCGATCATGTTATTTATAGAGCGCGTCGATGAAGCCGGCTTTGGTCAGATCGTCGACGAAGCTCGTGTCGATATAATCCCTGGGATCGGTCGACTTGAGCTTGGCCTTGCCGTCCTTCGACATCACGTCGAGGATGAACTTGATCGCCTCCGCGCTCGGCCGGGGATTTTTCTCGTAGAGGCCGATCACCTCGTCTTCGTAGCCGCCCTCGAGCGCCTCGCGGTCCTTGACCGGGTCGAGCCTCAGGTGCGACGCGATCGAGGTGATGGCGAACTCTTTCCGCGTCTTCATCGCGTGCACGCTCTCGATGAAGGCCTTGAGGAAGCGGGTGATCGTGTCGCGGTGGCCCGGGATGTAGGCGCGGCTCACGACGATGCCCTCGTGCGGGTAGAAAATCCCCAGCTGCGACATCTTGAAAAGCTCCCGGAATCCCAGCTTCCGCGCCACGCCGGTGAGCGGCGTCGCGAAGACGGTCCCGTCGATGCTGCCCGCCTTCAGCGCGGTCAGGCGCGCCGTCTGGCCGCCGACCTGGAGGAAGGTGACGTCCTTCTCGGGATTGAGGCCGAGCTTCTCCAGGCTGATCCGCTGCGCCAGCTCGTCGGCCGCGCCGAAGCTCGAGACGGCGAGCTTTCCGCCCTTGAGCTCCTCGACCCGCCGGATCGTCGGCTTCACCATGAACGTATAGGGAAAGCGGTTCATGTAATTGGCGATCATCACCAGGTCCGCGCCCTGGGCGGCGGCCCGCACCAGCGCCTGGCCGACGATGGCGAAATCGATGTTGCCGCCGAGCAGCGCCTGTACGACGATGGTCGCGCCGCTGATGCTGACGATCTCCACGTCCAGTCCGTATTTCTTGAAATAGCCCGACTGCTTGGCGACGTGAAACGGCGTGAACGCGATGCTCGAGCCGCTGACGCCGATGCGGATGTTCTCGGCGTCGACCGCCGCGGCCGGCGCGGCGAAGAGCGCCGCCGCCGCTATCATCGTCAAAAGTTTTTTTCTGAGCATGAACCTCTCCTTGTTTTAGATTAAAGCCGGGGCAATACTTTCGTCGCCAGCAATCGGATGACCGAGGCAACGTCGCCCATCGGAATCAGCGACATCTTGGTGAATCCCGCCTTGACCACCATCCGCAAAAGCTCGGCGCATTCGTCGGGCGTGCCGGCGATCGCCTTCATCGGCACCATCGAGTCGGGCACCAGCGTCGCGAGCCCCTGGTCCGGGCGGAAGTGATGGTAATAATCATACTGCGACCGGAAGCGCTTCATGTCCGTCTCGCTCCAGTTGGGGAGCCACGTGCTGGAAGTGTAGCACAGAGCCCGCGCGACATAGGGCTTGGCCGCGTTCAGCGCCTCGGCGCGGTTCTCGCTGATCGAGACCGCCGTGTTGAAAATCGTCTCGGTCCCGGTTTCGTCTTTTCCGCCCTGCCGGGCGCCTTCCAGAATATAATTCCGGATGCGCTCGAGCAGCTCGGGGACGAGCCAGCCGCTGGCGATGACGCCGTCGGTGCAGCGGCCGCCGTATTGCAGCGACTTGGGATTGGCCGCGGCCCAGTAGATCGTCATGCCGCCCTGCGCCGTGGCGAGCGTCCACGTTCCCTCGGGTCGCTTCACCTCGCGGCCGGCGGCGAGGTCGTAGATCAGCTTTACCGCCTCCGCCAGCTCGTCGAGCGTGGAGGTCTTCCGGCCGATCGTGCGCACCGAATCGTCGCCGATGCCGATGCCCAGAAAGGCGCGCCCGCCGGAGAGCTCGTTCAAAGTCGAGATCGCGTTGGCCGTCACGGTCGGATGGCGCGTGATGATGTTGCTCACCCAGGGGCCCAGGCGGATGCGTTTGGTCCGGCTCGCCGCCAGCGTGAGCGCGACGTAAACGTCGCGCCAGATCATCTGTCCGTCGGTCATACCGAGAAAGTCGAAGCCGTAGTCGTCGCACCGCTCGGCCAGCGCGGCGATCTCCGCGACCGGGACGGTCGGCTGGAGCCAGACGCCCACGTCGGCGATGCCGAATTTTTTTTCTCCGGGGTTCATCTTCCAATTCCTTCTACATTTTTTTCGCCGCGGCGAGGATCGCGTCGACGATGCCGGCGTAGCCCGTGCAGCGGCAGAGGCTCCCGGAGATTCCCTCGCGGATCTCCGCCTCGGTCGGATTCGGATAGTCGGCCAGAAAATCCACCGCCGACATCAAAATGCCCGGCGTGCAAAAGCCGCACTGGAGGCCGTGGTGCTCGATCAGCGCCTCCTGCAGCGGGTGCAGCTTGCCGCCCTCGGCGAGCCCCTCCACGGTGGTAATCGACGCGCCGTCGGCCTGGACCGCGAACAACAAGCAGGAGCGCGCGGCGCGGCCGTCGAGGAGGACCGTGCAGGCGCCGCATACGCCGTGCTCGCAGCCGACGTGCGTGCCCTTGAGTCCCAAATCCTCGCGGAGAAAATCGGCCAGCAGGCGGCGCGGCTCGGCCTCGCCCTCGTATTTCTTTCCGTTGACGGTGAGCGAGAGGGCCATCTTTGCTTCTTTTTTAAAACTCTTCGCCATGTTACTGCCGGACCCGCTCCAGGCTCTCTGCCAAGGCGCGCCGCACGAATACTTTGACCAGCTCGCGCCGGTACTCCGCCGTGGCGCGAAGGTCCGAATTCGGGTCGCACTCCTCCGCCGCCAGCTCTCCCGCCCGGTCGAACAGCTCTTTCCCCGGCGCGTTGCCGGTTAATACCGCTTCGGCCCGGCGCGCCTTG